>JAPULJ010000183.1 GCA_027295145.1 Alphaproteobacteria bacterium
ACGCGGGTCGTGAAAGAGGTTACGGTCCCCAATCTGTGAGGATGTCCGGCTCTAACGGCGTAGACCGTGATGTCATGCCAGTTGTCATTGACGACGCGAACGGTCGTCCGCTCTGACACGGCGGCGGGCGTTTCGCTACCCTTTTCAGAGGCGGTCTGCGCCGCCGCTGCAGAGACTGCTACTAAGGCCGCCACCGTCAGCGTGAGGAAAGCGGCTCGAAATTTCCGTGTATTCATAACACACATCCTTATTGGCAATGTTCATGTCGGCGCTCGGGGCCAAGTCCGCGGCACCGCTTGTACTCAAAGGGTTAGTGCGTCTGACCTCGAAAATCTTACAGGCTCTCCGGGTTCCCTCCTCGTGCGGATCGACCCCTAGGCGGCACAGCGCCTCCTTTCCAGGGACATGGGTAGCTATTCTGGGGGGCGCCGTGCCCGGAGGTGCCAATGACCGACCCGCAGGCTGGCAAAGAGCCGAGCAGTGGTGCGAATCGTGGATGAGGGATTTCAACGTGGACTTCAGGTGGACGGCGTAACGCGAATCGCGCAAACGGGCTGAGGCGGAAGCGGCAAGCTGAGGGAGTTTTCTTTGAGGGACTCGTTGTTATCGCACTCGGACGATTGTTTCTTCTCTTGTCAATCAATCACATCAAGAATTGGCTGCTGACCTAGCAAGACCGTTTCTGACGGCCACGTGGCGCCATATCCTGATGCTGAACTACGAGGTCGATCAGGACGCTCTGGTCCCGTTCGTTCCACGCGGCACGAAGCTGGATACCTGGCAAGGCCGCCACTACATCTCGATTGTCGCATTCCGATTTCTGCACACCCGCGTCCACCGCATTCCGATCCCCTTTCACCGCAACTTCGACGAGATCAATCTTCGGTTCTACGTGAGGCGAGACACATCCGACGGCTGCCGCCGCGGCGTCGTCTTTATCAAGGAAGTGGTGCCTCGTTGGGCCATTGCGGCCGTCGCCCGGTGGCGATACAACGAGAATTACGTAGCGTGTCCCACGGAGTCGTCGATCCAATTGCCGGACGCGGAGGGCAGGGGATCGCTTCGGTTCTCGTGGACCCCCAAGGGGATAGAGAGGCTCACTGCGTCCGTGAAGGTGATGGGACGACCCACGGCACTGTCCGAGGGGTCGGAGGCCGAGTTCATCACCGAACATTTTTGGGGGTACACCGCCCAGCGAGACGGTTCTACCGTCGAGTACCAAGTGGAGCACCCCTCGTGGCAGATCTGGCCGGGAAGGGAATCGGAGCTGAGCGGCCCCGTCGGGGCGTTCTATGGCTCCCGGTTCGGGGCGGTCCTGTCCCAACCGCCGCGGTCAGCCTTTGTGGCGAACGGTTCCGACGTGATCGTGCGGCAGGGAAAACGCCTTGATGTTTGAGCATGAATTGACGCGCCCGGACAGCTTGCCGCGGCCGGGAGTCGCCCGCAGCTTGTAGACGGCGGTTCAGGTGGCCAGCGAGTACACCTACCTCGTGTGGAGGATCCAAATGCATCTACCCGAAGTGCCGGTTCCATCCGAAGGGCACTCCGTGACGCACCAGGACGGACGGAAATGAGTTGGTCCAGGCGCCGTTTCCTGGGGGAGAGCGCGACCATGGGCGCTGTGGCGGCAGTATGGGGTTGTGCGCCGGAGCGTCGTCTGCAATGGACCTCGGAGGACGTGGTCCGCCGGTGGGGTGTTGTTGCGGTGATGGATCACAGCATAGGGGAGATCCGGAGTGATTAGTCGAATCTGGCACGGATGGACGACGCCCGACAACGCCGACGCCTACGAACACATCGTGACGACCGAGGTCCTCCCGGAAATCGCGTCGCGGCAAATCCCTGGTTATCGTGGAGCCCATCTATTGCGCCGGCCACTCAATGATGAAGTGGAGTTCGTCACCATCATGTGGTTCGATTCATTGGACGCCATTCGCCGATTCATGGGAGACGATTACGAAGTGGCTCATGTACCGGCGCAAGCTCGGGCGGTACTGGCACGGTTCGATGCACGATCGCAACATTACGAGACGCTCCTCATGCCCGAGGGCTGAGTTGCGGCCCGGCGATTAGCTCTCACCAGCGCGCCACTCGTGGCGTTCTCCTACGTGGTAACGATGGCGGGTTTTGTGAAAATTTTTACCGGCTGTTTCCTCTGAAGTCTACCTGAAACCTGCCTTCTTACTGCTCCAGAAGTGCCTCTACATCGATAGTAATCAAGACATCCTTACCCACAACGACGCCACCTTTTTCTAATTCCCCGTTCCAGCTTATTCCGAAGTCGTTTCGATCGATCGTGGTCTTGGCTACGAAACCGGCGCGCGTTTTCGGTCCCTGGTCCTTCCCATCCACCCAGAAGGGAGTGTCCCACTGCCCTAAATAGTTCACCTCCAAACTCACTCTTCGGTTAAAGCCGCGAATGGTTAGATCACCGGTGACGTGAAAGTCATTCTTGCCGATGAGTTCAACCTCATTTCCCTTGAACGTAATCGTGGAATGGTTTTCCACATCGAGAAAATCGCTGCCTCCCAAGTGGCCATCTCGGTCCGGATCTCCGGTCCAAAGTCCTGCCGTATTGATGCTCGTATCGACGGAGGAATTGCCTGGATTTGCCGGATCAAATTCGATGGTGCCCGTGATATTCTTGAAGTGTCCACGCACCCAGGACACCATCATGTGCCGAACAGAGAACTCGGCTGCGGTGTGTCCGGGTTCAAAAGCCCATTTCGCCATGTTTACCTCAATATAGGCGTACAGGGGTGGAAAGGCTACGGTCGATTCAGGAAGAATTGCGGTGAGGGCGAACAGCCCTTTCGATTGAGGAGAGCGAGAGGCGGTACCCCGCGTGAACCACGCTCGATCAAGTTAACACCACCAACTTGCCCGTAGCCTGGTTACTTTCCATATATTCATGGGCTTGCACAATATCCTCTAGTTTGAAAGTCCGATCTATTCGTAGCGTTATTTCTTCGTTCTCAACAGCATTGACAAAGTCTTGTAACGATTCTTTGGTGAGGTTTTCGGATTCACCCATGTAAACAGTGAGTCTCCCAAGTGAGGGTATATCACCGAAGGGAGTGAATTCTTTCATCGTCCACTCACCTCCCAGAATACCCGTCATACACACCATTCCCTTTGGTTTAATACACTTGAGAGAATCTTTGAGGGTTCTCGTGCCAATAAGCTCTAAGACTTTATCAACTCCTTGTGGATAAATGGCTCTTACTTGATCCCGGACACTTCCATCATCAATGACAACATGCGCAGCCCCATTTTGTTTCAAGAGGTTTTCTTTGGCTGGATTGCGTGTCGTAGAAATTACGGTAAGTCCAAGCTGTTTGGCCAGTTGGCAGGAAGTAACACCAATAGAAGAAGTTCCTCCCCTGATCAGTAAAGTTTCTCCTTTTCGTACTTCTAGCGCTTGGTGCAAGGAGCCTGAAACGGTTTGATACATTTCAGGAATTGCGCCGAGTATCTTCCAGCTCAAGCTACTTTTGAATGGAAAGACTATCTGTTGTGGTACCAAGGTATATTCGGCATACCCACCATCAAATGCTCTTCCCATTTCACCCATGAGGGCAGCTACCTTTTGCCCTTTCGATAGTTCACCAGATGGATCATTTTCTACCTCACCCACACATTCTATGCCTTGAATCCTTGGAAATTGCACTCCGGGAGAATCACCCTGACGAGTGAATAGCTCTGACCGGTTGAGACCAAAAACTCTTATTCTTATCAAGACCCAACCTTCTTTGGCCTCTGGTACAGGCACATCTCTTACCTTTATGACCGAGGGAGGTCCTGCTTTCTCAGTGACCGCTGCTTTCATGATTGTCCCCGCGGTTACGGTGACTGTTTGTCGGAGTACACCCAATCAGGGCGGCGCGACATGAGGGCCCGCAGGTCCATGCGGATCTCCTCGCACGTTGGGCGACCGACGAACCACCAACCGTTATAGACCTTATAGATCGTTCGATCTCGATCCAGAATGAATGTGTATGGGATGTATACCTCGCCGTGGGCCGGGTCCGTTCGATCCACCATCTGTAACTCGTGCAAGAGCTTCCTGTCCGGATCCATGAGAAACGGCCAATCTGCCGCGAGCGCGGTACGCGTCTCGGTCGTGTTCATCCGGTCGTCAACTGACACCGTGATCATCTTACAATAGTTGACGCGGAACTCCGCCTGCAGCTCGTTCACGTAGGTCGTCAACTGACGACGATCCTTCGGTCAGTAATATCCGCGGCTGAAAATCAGGACGGTAGGGAAGCCGCGAATCAATTTGGACAACTTCTGTGATTTGCCGTCTTGGTCTGGCAGTTCGAAGTCGGTAAACGTGTTTCCCACCTTCAAGTCTGGGTGCATCGGATAATCCATGTCTCCTCGCTCGTCCCGCGCCGAAAACTGCGCAATCGCTGCCGTCACGGGGCTTATGTGTTGCTCGTCGTTGCCCTTCTGACCAACCGAGAAAATATCATGACGTGAGTCACCAATAATACTGGCACCAACATTGTCGGAATGTACCAAGTTGCCCCCATGTCCGGTGCCGCATTCGGCTGCCGGAGTGCATTCATGAGGTCGACAGTGCCGATGATGCTGAAGATCCAAACGGCCATCCGCGCAACGGACCAATTGTTCCGAAGAGCGACGAGCGCCAAGAACGCCAGCACACCCGTAAGCAAGTCCCCATAAGCAGCAGGGGCGGCAAAAGTTTCCGGCAGCGGTCGAGCAACCATTCCCGGGACGAGGAAAACCATTCCAATGTGGCGAAACGCATGAGGGACGGTCAGAAAGAAGAGAGCCTCGTTTAGCGATTTTCCCTCCAACCAGGGAGCCAACAACCAGTATGCAAGCGAGCCCCACACTACGAGGCTCATGAAGAACTGAACCCCAAAAATTGCCTGAACGTCCATGAGGTTTATGCTCCTTCGTGCGGCGAATGTGATCCGCTGCGAGTGATTCTTCGTCAATTGCGTAGCGGTCTCGTCGTTCGGGCGGCCGTCGGACGAGGGCGTCGGTACAGCGGCCGGGACCAGCTTCGGCCGCCGATCAGGGTGACAATGCAGCGAGGTACGTAGGTCTGCAAGATCAGCACCAACGTGGGGCGATGGGTGCTGGCGAACGGCCTCTCGACATGTGAACGTATTGAGAAGACGGCCGTTGAGGTTGACGGAGCGCGCGGAGGCCGAAACCAAGGAGCGAAACATCATGAGTGAAAATACTTCAACGCGGGTGGCCGTCGTCGGCGGCGCGAGAACTCCATTCGTGAGAGCCGGCACCGTGTTCAGGAAGTACTCGCCGCTCGAACTCGCTGTGCACGCGGTGAACGGCTTGCTCGACAAACAGCACCTCGATCCGCCACCGGTCGACGAGCTGGTCTATGGGATCACGGTGCTCGACGCGAGGATCCCCCATTTCGCGAGGGAGGTCGTGTTTTCCAGCAACCTGCCGTCGACGGTCCAAGCCCTTACCGTTGGGAACAACTGCATCACGGGGACGTCCGCCATCACCTCGATCTACGACTCGATCGTGGCCGGGCGGGCCGAGATCGGGATCGCCGGCGGGGTCGAGTCGATGTCCAACCCGGCGGTACTATTCAGCAAGCGCGCCAGTCGCATCTTCCTCGACGTGGCCTCGGCGAAGACCCTCGGTCAGCGGCTGCGCCTGCTGGCCCGGCTCCGCCCGGGGCATTTCAAGCCCAACGCGCCCGCCATCGAAGAGCCGTCCACCGGTCTGTCGATGGGTGAACATACGGAGCTCATGGTCAAGGAGTGGAAGGTCCCCCGCGAGGAGCAGGATCAGATCGCCTACCGGAGTCACATGAACGCGCACCGGGCGACGGAGGACGGTCGCTTGAAGGCCGAGATCCAGCCTCTGGACGGCATCGACCACGATCTCTTCATCCGGCCCGACACGTCGATGGAGAAGCTGGCGAAGCTTCCACCCGTGTTCGATCGCAGCTCGAGCGGGACCATCAGTGCCGGTAACTCGAGCCCGCTGACCGATGGTGCTTCGGCGGTGTTGCTCATGTCCGAGGATCGTGTACAGCACGAGGGACGCGAGCCCCTCGCCTTCATCAAGGCGTTTGAGTACGCGGC
>JAPULJ010000184.1 GCA_027295145.1 Alphaproteobacteria bacterium
TGGTCTGCGAGGCGGCGGGCTTCGACGTCGTCATGGTCGAGACGGTCGGCGTGGGCCAGGCCGAGACCGCGGTTGCCGACATGGTCGATATGTTTTTACTGCTGCTGGTGCCCTCGGGTGGCGATGAGCTGCAGGGCATCAAGCGCGGCGTCATGGAGCTGGCCGACGCGGTCATCGTCAACAAGGCCGATGGCGAGATGCGCGCCGCGGCCAGCCGCACGGCAGCCGAGTATCACAGCGCCCTGGGGCTGATACGCCCGTCTTCGGGATTGTGGTTCCCGCCGGTCATGCAGATATCCTCGCTGACCGGCAAAGGCGTGCCGAAGGTGTGGGAAACGGTCCTTGAACACCGAAAGATCATGGAAGAGATCGGCGCTGTCGAGGCCCGCCGTTCCGAGCAGGCGCGGGCTTGGATGTGGAGCGAGATCAGGGAGAACCTGGGCGCGGCGTTCCGCCAATCCGCCGGCGTGCGCAAACAGATTGCCAGGCTCGAAGCCCAGGTCGCCGCCGGCAAGCTCGCTCCCACCGCTGCCGCCGAACGATTGCTCGCCGCGTTCTTGAAGGGGTGACGGGGGGGAGGATATTACCGGCCAGGCGGCGTTACCCCTTGCTCAAATCCTCGTCCGCCAGCGCGCGGGCAATCAGTTTGCGGGTTTCTCCGAGGCCATAGATGGCGATGAAGGAGCCCATGCGCGGGCCCTGTTTCTGGCCGAGCAAAATCTCATAGAGGGCGCCGAACCAGTCGCGCAATTTCTCGAAGGGGTGGCGTTTGCCGACCTCATAGACTTCGGTTTGGATGGCCTCGGCGTCGGCGTCGGCGGGCAGGCTGGCGAGCGTCTTGTCGAGATCTTCGAGCGCGGCGCGTTCGTTTTCGCTCGGCGTCCGGTAGGTTTTGGTCGGCTTGACGAAGTCGCGGTAGTAGGCGAGTGCGTGGCCGACGAGGCGGGCCAGCATCGGCTCCCTCTTGGGGTCAGCGCCGGCGGCGTAGCGCGAGATGAAACCCCATAAAACTTTCTCGTCCTCGGTGTTGCAGACGCTCGCCAAGTTGAGCAAAAGCGCAAAGCCGAGGGGCACTCTCTCGGCCGGCGGCTTGGCGTCGTGGATGTGCCAGACCGGGTTTTCCAGGCGCTCGGCCGGGCTTTGATCGGCGAACTTCCCCAGATGCGCCAGATATTCGTCGACATGCTTGGGGATGACGTCGAAGAAGAGCCGCTTGGCGCGCCGGGGTCGTCCAAACATGTAGAGCGCGAGGCTCTCCTGTGGGGCATAGGTCAGCCATTCCGCGACCGAGATGCCGTTGCCCCGCGACTTCGAAATCTTCTCGCCATTTTCGTCAAGGAACAGCTCGTAGGTGAAACCTTCGGGCGGGCGGGCGCCGAGCACCTTGGCGATCTGCCCCGACAGGCGCACCGAATCGATCAGATCCTTGCCCGACATTTCGTAGTCGACATCGAGCGCCACCCAGCGCATCGCCCAGTCGGCCTTCCATTGCAGCTTGCAGTGGCCGCCGGTCACCGGGACTTCAATGCTGGCGCCGTCCTCGTCGGTGTAGGTGATCGTGCCCTTGCCAGCATCGCGGCCGGTCACCGGGGCCTGCAGGACCCGGCCGGTCTTGGGGCATATCGGCAGGAAGGGGCTGTATGTCTTGCGCCGGTCGGGGCCAAGGGTCGGCAGGATCACGTTGGTGACCCGCTCGTAGTTCTCCAGCACCGAGAGCAGGGTTTTATCGAAGACGCCGTCCCGGTAGCAGACGGTGGCGCTCTTGAACTCGTAGTCGAAGCCGAACCCATCGAGGAAGGCGCGCAGGCGGGCGTTATTGTGCGCACCGAAACTTTCATGGGTTCCAAATGGATCGGGAACAGCTGTCAGCGGCTTGCCGAGATGCTCTTCGAGCATCGCTTTGTTGGGCACGTTGCCGGGCACCGCGCGCAAGCCGTCCATGTCGTCGGAGAAGGCGAAGAGCTTGCTCGGCACGTCCGAGAGAAGGGCGAAGGCCTGGCGCACCATGATCGTGCGCGCGACCTCGGCGAAGGTGCCGATATGGGGCAGGCCCGAGGGCCCGTAGCCGGTCTCGAACAGCACGTAGCCCTTGGCCGGTGTCTTGCCGTTCAGGCGCTTGAGCAGACTGCGCGCTTCGGCAAAGGGCCAAGCCTTGGCGTCGAGCGCCAGCTCGCGCACGGAATTCGGTTCGCTCTCGCCTTGCATCGAGCTCATATCTGGGGAGTGGATTGCCGGTCCGCCGGACCCTAGGCCGGGCCGGGCCGGGGGTCAACGCCGGTCGCCGGCGCTCAGCGGTTATCGTCGCTTTGCACCGGAGCCTTGCCGCCCTTGATCTTTCGCAGCAGGCGGGAGCCGAGGAAGTTCCGCTGTTTGGCGAGGTCGAGAAAGCGTTCCTTTTGTTCGCGGTCGAGCCGGGCCAGGAAATCGATGGCAATGGCCGAGGCCTGCATTTGGAAGGCAAGGCGGTTCTTGGACAGAACGCGAAGGTTTCGGTCGATGACCCGCTGATTGGGCTTGTCTTTTCGGATCTCGGCCCAGATACGGGCGGCGCTGCCGCGGCTCGCGCTACGGTACTTTAGCGAGCGCGAGCGGACTTTTGCGCGCAGCGTTCCGAAAGCATCGACTTGCTTGGCGTCGAGCGTCAGGCGCTGGGCGACGATGCGGGCCCTCTCGTCCGCCGATTTGGTGACCCGCTCGACCAGCATGCGTGTATAGACGTTGCCGCCGACGAAGAACACGTTCAGCGTCAGTGACAGTGCGAGCAGCACCCAGGGCAGGATGCGCCACGAAAAGGCGCTCGTTGATTGACCGCTCATGATTTCCCCCTACTCAAATTTCGCCCCTATTGAAGGCGTCGTCAGCGTCCGCGAGGCTGAAGCCTGCCGACATGACCTGGCCCTCGAGGTCGAAATCGAGGCCGGTCCCGCTGGCAATCGCGCTCTGGATATTCTTGGACCCGCGTCCGGTATCCGAGCCAAGCTCGAAGCCGACCCCGGCAAAGACGACAAGCGCGGCGGCGACCGCCGCCCACTCGATCCGCGTCCCCCATGCCCGCCGGTTTTCGTTAGCCGGCCGCGGCATGGACACAGGCCGATCGGCACTGTTGCCGGGCCCCAGTTCCTTGGCCCTGGCGATCAGGCTCTTGGGCGGCAGGGCAGCATCGCCGAGCCCAATATCGCCAACGTCCGTGGCAAGAAGGGTTTCGAGCAACGCCGGAGAGTCGTTGAGCCGGGCCTCGAGCCGGTCGGCTTCAGGCGCACTCAAGGTGCCTTCGAGATGGGCCGCCAGGGCATTGGCGTCCCAGCTCCCTAGCTCGTCGGCTGGTGAGGGCTCACGCAACACAGCCTCACGCGGCAATCGCTGCCACAGGTTTCGGGCCTCGGTGGTCTTGATCGATTCGTCAGTCATTTTTCCAACCTTGTCATGTGCTTATGTACGGGCCGTCAGCCCCGTACATCCCTCCTTCGACGCAGCTGTTCTGCGGTGAGTGTTCGCCGTCAGTTCTCCGGTTTGAAATGAGCGCGTAGCTTGATCAGCGCTTTGTGATGGGTACTGCGTACGGTTTGCGGATCGACCGAGAGCTTTCCGGCAATGTCCGCCACATCCATGTCCCTGTCGTAAAGTAGCTTCAGGATCAGGCTCTGCCGCGGCGATAACAGGCCCGGGGGAATGCGGACCTTGAAGCGCAACTGGGGCTCGATGGCGCCGATATCCTCGGACACGTCGTCGAGCGCGGTGGCCGGTTTCAGCCGACGCAGATGGTCGATTGTGGTGCTAGTCGAGATGATCGTCAGCCAAGTCGAAAGGGCCGCGCGCGAGGGATCGTAGCGGCGCAGCAGGCGGTATTCCTTGTTGCACAGGCGCACGAACACGTCCTGGGCGACGTCGGAGGAATCGTCGAGATCGCGGCCCGAGCGGCGCAGCGTCTTGATGACCGCGCCGTAGATCACCGGCGCAAAGCGCTCGACGAAACTGTCCCAGGCACCCTGTTCACCACGCACCAAGCGCTGGATCAGGCGCACCTCATCCGGCCGCTTGCTTCCGTGCACAAGATCCCCGACTAACGCCAAGCTTGCCGCCGTCATAGCCTATAGTCCAGTGCGTCGCAATTACCCAACTGCGTCCTACGCCGGGAACTACCGCACCATCCCCGAAAGGTAGCGGAAAACTTAGGCGGTTTCAGGGCACGCCGTGGCCCGCCCGGTTGCCCGTCTCTATATTGTGCACTATGGAATTGGAAAAGCCCGCCGATAGCAGCGCTGGCGATAACGTCAGCGCTGACCCCAACCACGAGGTCCGGTCTCTGCCGGTCATGGTGGTGCGCGCGACGCATGCATTCTGGCGCGCGTCCGACGGGTCGCCCGAGACGATCACGCACGCCGAGGCGTTGCGCCGGGTTCGCGCCGGGCCGCCGCCGCTCGTCTGCCATGCGCCGGCGACCGCCCGCCGGTTAGGGCTCAAGAATGCCGGCTTCCACGACGTCCTCGAGCTGTTTGCCTTCGTTCGCCCCGCGCGGTTCTGCGTGCCCACGGTTTCCGGGCTAGCGGCGGCGCTCGAGCTTCCGCCGGCGGATCGACCCGAGGACGAACCGGGGGTGCTGCTCGAAGCCGCTCTCAGGCTGCTCGGCGAACTTGGACAAGCGGAACGCGAGCGCGGTCCCGACCCGCGCAGCGTCGCCGAAACCATGGAAGCCGGCGGCTGGCGCTGGGGACAGGCGGTTCTGCGTGCGCTTGGGCCAGACACCTCGAAGCGCCGCGGTGCCGGTCTCGAAATCTGGCGCGGGCTGCCCGAATGGGCCGAACGCGCGCCAGAGCCGCCACCGGCCAACCAGCCGGTCGAGCCCGAGGAGGCGCGGGCGCGGCTGGCCGCGCTGCTCGGCGCGGGGGCCGAGGCGCGCCCCCAGCAGGCCGACTACGCTTCGGCGGTTACCCCGGCATTCCAGCCGCGCAACAAAGCCGGGGTTCCGCACGTGGTCCTCGCCGATGCCGGAACAGGCGTCGGCAAGACGCTCGGCTACATCGCGCCGGCCAGCGTGTGGGCCGAAAAGAACAAAGGTACGGTTTGGATCAGCACCTTTACCCGCAACCTGCAGCACCAGATAGACCAGGAACTGGATCGCCTCTATCCCGATCGGCTCCAGAAGGCGCGCAAGGTGGCCGTGCGCAAGGGCCGCGAAAACTATCTGTGTCTGCTCAACTACGAGGAGGCCGTTGGCGCGGCCCGGTTGCGCAGCCAGGATGCCGTCGCGGTCGGGCTGATCGCGCGCTGGGCAAGCCACTCGCGGGACGGCGCCATGATCGGTGGCGACTTCGCCGGCTGGCTCGCCGATCTGGTTGGCCGGGCCCGCGCTTTTGGTCTCGCCGACCGGCGTGGCGAGTGCATCTATTCGGCCTGTGCGCACTACACCAAATGCTTCATTGAGCATGGAATCCGCCGCGCCCGCCGGGCTGAAATCGTGGTTGCCAACCACGCCCTGGTAATGATCCAGGCGGCGCTCGGCGGTGGTGACGAACGCCTCCTGCCGACCCGCTACGTCTTCGACGAAGGCCACCATGTCTTCGGCGCCGCCGATTCGGCCTTCTCCGGCCACTTGACAGGGCAGGAAACCGCCGAATTGCGCCGCTGGATTAGAGGCGCGGATCGGACCAGCGGTGGCGGGCGTAGCCGGGCGCGGGGGCTGCGCTCGCGGCTCGGCGATCTCACCGTTGATGACGGCGAAGCCGAAGACGCCATCGAAGCGGCGCGCCAGGCCAGCTTGACTCTGCCCGGCGAGGGGTGGTTGCAGCGACTTTCCGCCGGCCGGCCGGCGGCTAAGGCCGAGATTTTTCTCGATATCGTTCGCCGCCAGGTCGAGGCCCGCGCCGGTGGCCACGAGCGCGCTTACGGCATCGAGACCGAAACCTTGCCGCCGCTCGATGGACTGCTCGAAGCGGCCTCGGCGCTCGACCGCGCACTCGCAAAGCTGGCTACGCCGCTGACGGCGTTGGCCAAGCGTCTGGCCGCGCGTCTGGAGGAAGAAGCCGACGATCTCGATACCGCAACACGCAATCGCCTCGATGCCCTTGGGCGTGGGCTCAAACGCCGGACCGATAGCCAGATCGCCGGTTGGCGGGCCATGCTCCAGGCGTTGGGGGAAGGCGCGGTGCCGCCTGAATTCGTCGACTGGTTCTCGGTCGAACGCGAATTCGGACGCGAAAGCGACATCGGCATGCACCGCCACTGGGTCGATCCCGGCATTCCCTTCGCCGAGCACGTCGTCGGGCCGGCGCACGGTGCGATAATAACCTCGGCGAGCCTGCGCGACGGTTCGGGAGACGCTGAACGCGATTGGGTTGCCGCCGAGGCTCAGACCGGCGTCAACCATCTGCCCGAGCCGGCGATCCGCGCGTCGGTGCCCTCGCCCTTCGACTATGCCGCTCTGACCAAGGTGATCGTCGTTACCGATATTCGCCGCGACGAAGTCTCCCAGGTCGCCGGCGCCTACCGGGCACTTTTTATCGCCGCGGGCGGCGGCGGGCTGGGGCTGTTCACCGCGATCTCGCGACTGGTGGCGGTCCACGGACGCATCGCCGGGGCGCTGGAGGAGGCCGGCCTGCCGCTCTACGCCCAGCATATCGACGGGCTCGACGTGTCGACGCTGGTCGATATATTCCGGGCCGAGCGCGATGCCTGTCTTCTGGGCACCGATGCCGCGCGCGACGGGGTCGACGTGCCGGGTTCCTCGCTGCGGCTGATCGTCTTCGACCGGGTACCGTGGCCGCGGCCGACGATCCTGCACAAGGCCCGGCGCCAGGCCTTCGGCAAAGCCGCCTACGACGACATGATCGTTCGCTTACGCCTTAAACAGGCATATGGGCGCTTGGTGCGGCGCGCCACCGATCGCGGCGTATTTATCCTGCTCGATAGCCGCATGCCCTCGCGGCTGGCCAGTGCATTCCCGGACGGCGTCGAAATCCAGCGGATCGGCCTGGCCGAAGCGGTGGCGGAAACCGAAATGTTCCTCTTAGGCGACAAAACGGCACACCTGCCTTGACGCTTCGCCCCGAAACGCATAAGTCCGGCAATCGCGGCGTTGCAATTCACCCCGCAAATATTTCCATTTTCCAGGAGCCTTCATGCTCGATCACCATACGGCTCTCATTTACACCATGGTTCTGGTTTCGGCTGCCGACGGGCGGATGAGCGATGCCGAGTTGCGGACCATCGGCGAAGTCGTCAACTATCTGCCGATCTTCGATGATTACGAGAGTAAGAATTTGCCGGTCGTGGCCGGCGACTGCGCCGAAATCCTCGACGATAAGGACGGTCTCGCCCGTGTGCTGGAAGTGATCGTCGGGCTGTTGCCGGAATATCTACGCGAAACCGCTTACGCCATCGGCTGCGATGTCGCTGCAGCCGACGGCTCAGTCAAGCCCGAAGAAGTGCGTCTGCTCGAAATGCTGGGTGATACGCTCCACATAGATCCACTGGCCGCCGCCGCTATCGAGCGCGGCGCCCGGGCCCGTCATATGGTGCTTTAGAGCATTGCCGAAGCGAGCCTACGATTTGAATACTTGGTCGGCGCCGCTCTTGAACTGCTCCTTGGCGGCAATCGACTGGCGCGCCCTTTCGATTTCGGCTTCCAGCGCGGTGATGTAGTCGCCCAGTTCCTCTATCGACCAGTTGGAAAGGTCTTTCGGTTTTATTTCCTTGTTCTGCGGCTCTAGGTCTTCCATTTCGAAAGTCATGGGCTGGCCTCCCCGGTACGCCTAGTTTCCACGCTTAAGGATAACCGATCACAAGCTTTCGGTTCCAACTATCTTCATAGAACAAGGCGAGAAATCTTCCATGGCTCCATCCCTTCCCAAGACGATGACCGCGATCGAAATTCCCGAGCCTGGCGGCCCCGAGGCCCTCCTGCCGGGAAGCCGCCCGGTGCCCGAGCCCGGCGAGAACGAAGTGCTGATTGCGGTGGCTGGCGCCGGGGTCAACCGGCCCGATGTGATGCAGCGCCAGGGCCGCTATCCGATGCCGCCGGGGATTACCGACATTCCGGGCCTGGAGATCGCCGGGACCGTTGTCGCGGTCGGCGCCGGGGTGACCACGATTGCTGTGGGTGATGCTGTCTGCGCCCTGGTCGCCGGCGGCGGCTACGCTGAATACTGCGTTGCTCCGGCGCCGCAATGCTTGCCTGTGCCCGAGGGCCTGTCGATGATCGAGGCGGCGTGTCTGCCCGAAACCTTCTTCACCGTCTGGAGCAACGTCTTCGATCGCGGCCGTCTCGCGAAAGGCGAGAGCATGCTCGTTCATGGCGGGTCGAGCGGCATCGGCACAACGGCGATCCAGCTTGGCGTTGCTTTTGGTGCTAGCGTCTACGTCACCGCCGGCTCGGATGAGAAATGCGCGGCCTGCACCAAGCTCGGCGCGGCCCGCGCCATCAACTACAAATCGGAGGATTTCGTCGCGATCCTCAAGGAGGCGACCGGCGGACGGGGTGTAAACCTCGTCATCGACATGGTTGGCGCCGACTATTTCGCGCGCAACATCGAGTGCCTGGCCGAGGAGGGACGGCTCGTCCAGATCGCTGTCCAGACCGGCGCTAAGACCGAGCTCAACTTGCTGAATATCATGCAGCGGCGGATCACCGTGACCGGCTCGACCTTGCGCCCGCGCAGTGTCGCCGACAAGGCCGCCATCGCAAGCGCCCTGCACGAAAAGGTGTGGCCGCTGCTCGAAGCGGGCACGGTTAAGCCGGTTATGTTCAAATCCTTCCCGCTCGCCGAGGCCTCGAAGGCCCATGCGCTGATGGAATCGAGCAAACACATCGGCAAGATCGCGCTTGAAGTGACGGGCTGAGCGGATCATCTTGGGGAATGCGCATCGGTGCTTCCGTAAACTCGAAGCGCTGATCCTTCCGGTAACGGCTCCGATAAAGATCGAACCAGTGCGGCGCGGGTACCCGCCGAATTCCGGTTTCAGAGGAATTTATATGACTAATCTACCGATGATGCCCAAAGCCACCGCTGTGTGGCTTGTCGAGAACACGATCCTGACTTTCGATCAGGTCGCCGAATTTTGCGGACTGCATCCGCTCGAGGTGCAGGCGATCGCCGACGGCGACGTCGTTGCCGGTATGACCGGGTTGGACCCGGTTGCCCACGATCAATTGACCACCGCGGAGATCGAGCGCTGCGTCGAGAACCCCAAGGCGCGGCTCAAATTGTCTAAGTCGGACATCCCCCTGCCGGTGCAGCGCGCCAAGGGTGCTCGTTATACCCCCGTCTCCAAGCGCCAGGACAAGCCCGACGGGGTGGCCTGGCTGTTGCGTACTTTCCCCGAGCTGTCCGACGCCCAAATCGGTAAGCTCCTCGGCACCACTAAGCCGACGATCGTCTCGATTCGCGATCGCTCCCACTGGAACGCGCCCAACATCCAACCGCGCGACCCGGTCGATCTCGGCCTATGCGGCCGCGCCGAGCTCGACGAAGCGGTCCAGAAGGCCCGCCACCGCGAGGTGCGCCTGGCCAAGAAAGAGGGTCGCGAGCCGGTCATTACCCCGACGCCGCCCCCCGTCGCCAAAACCGGGCCGATCATCCTGTCCGCCGCCAGCCAAAGCGAGAACGCCCCGCAGGCAGCCGAGGGCGCGGCCGTCCTGGAGGGTGAAACGGGGCCGCTAGCTCCCGCCCCAAATGCCGCCGCTGATGTGCAACCGGACCTGCCGGTGCTCGCCGGCAAGCCGGACGACGATGGGCCTGACAATCCGGTGCTCGACCCCGAAGCCTTCTTCCGTAAAACACAGCCGGCACCAGCCGACGCCGAACCCGAGAAATCGGAGTAGCCAGCGACCTGTCTTTAATGTCGGATTTGACGTCGAGTGAATTAAAGTTAGCGGAGGAAGCAACCGGCTAGGCAGAACAGGGGAGGCAGAGAAATGAAGTATCCAGAATGGTGGCAGCGGCTTCTTGCCGGGCTGATCGACGGCGTGATCCTCTTCATTGTTGTCTTTGTCGTCAACGCCATTTTCGCTGCCATGGCCGGGTTCAATCTATCGGCTCTGCGGATCGTGTTGGCGCTTGCCGCCCTGGTCAACACCGGCCTGGTCGTGGGTTACAAGGTGTTCTTCGAGAGCTCGCCGATGCAGGCGACACCTGGCAAAATGGTATTCGGGTTGAAGGTCGCCGACGAGGACGGTAACCGGGCGGCGCTGAAGCCGGTACTCATGCGTACATGGCCCTGGTGGCTCAACATCCTGAGCGTAATCGGCGCGCTTATGTTGACCAACGTCCTTGGTCTCCTGGTGGCGCTCGCCATCATCGGCATTTTCTTCACTTTCTTTATGCCGCCGCTGGGCCGCTGCATCCACGACCAGACCGCTGGTCTGCACGTTATCAAGGCCGGCAAAGGGATGCTGGCGTGATTACCAACCGGTCATGAGGATGACCGGTTGTCGTTCGCCTCAATCTACCGGAACAGTGTAGTTGAGCGGCAAGCGCCCGCCATCGCAGTAGATCGTCTGGCCGGTGATGTAGCTCGATTCCTGGCTCGCCAGGAAGACGGCGACGGCGGCGATTTCCGATGGCTGGCCCAGACGCCCCATCGGCGTGCGCGACATGATCTTCCTGCGCGCGGCTTCGTCCTCCATCACCACCTTGGCCATCTCGGTAGCGATGGTGCCGGGGCCTATGGCGTTGACCCGGATGCCGTGAGAGGCCAGGGCCAGCGACATCACGCGGGTCAGTTGGTTCACCCCACCCTTTGAGACGTTGTAAGGGATCTGATTGGGGATCGCGAGAACAGCGTTGACCGAAGACATGTTGATGATTGCCCCGCCGCGTCCTTGCGCGACCATCTGCCGCGCCGCCGCTTGGCCGCACAGGAAAGTGCCCTTGATATTGACCCGCAGGACGCGGTCGAAATCCTCTTCCCTGAGGTCGAGGAGATCGTCCGTATGAATGATGCCGGCGTTCGAGACCTGGATGTCGAGCCCGCCATAGGCATTGACGGCGGCGGCGACCAACGCCTCGACCGCTTTCCTGTCACCAACGTCGCAAGCCACGAAGCGCGCCTCGCCGCCGCCATCCCTGATCTTCGCGGCGGCCTCCTCGCCGGCCTCCTCGGCGACGTCGGCGAGCACGAGCCTTGCTCCCTCATGGGCGAAGCGCTCGGCGCAGGCGAGGCCGATCCCCTGCGCTGCGCCGGTGATGATGGCGGATTTCCCTTCGAGCTGCATGGCGGTCTCCAAATTGTACGGTATCTATGCGATCATATCCGATCGCGACCGCGTAGCCCACGCACGATCACCCTGGCAAGCCCACGCTATTCAGTCTTGTCGAGCATGTCTTGAATGCTGGCCAGCCGGCCCGGCCAGCCACCAGCGAGCAGCTCGGCGATGACGGGAGATTCTTCGCCGCGATGGGTCAGGATAAGGCGGGTTGCGCCCGGTTCCTGTACGAGTTCGAAAGTTACTTTGGTTTCGTGCTTGTCGTCGTTTGCCCACCAGGCCCAGACCATGCGGTGTGGCGGATCAAGCTCAAGAATTTCGCACTCGGCCCAGCCACGCCAACCAGGGACAGCCTCACCAATGAGGCGAAAGCGGTGCCCAATATGCGGCGCGAAGTCATTCTCCATGAGCCAGGCCGCAAGCCCCTTGGAAGTTGATATGGCGCTCCACACCGACTCTATCGGGTGGGATATCCGGTGTTCGAGGCGGATGTCGAGCGTCATTCTTCGGTATCAAGATAGGCGGTCAGACGCTTGAGCCGGCCTTCCCAGAAATCGCGGAACCCTTCGGTCCATTCGTGAACGCCCACCAGATTCTCCGGACGCATCGAATAGAGCCTGCGCCGACCCTCCGAGCGCCGGGCGACCAATCCGGAATCGAGCAGAATCTTCAAGTGCTGGGAGACCGCGGCAAAGGTCACGTCGAACGAATCGACGATATCGCCGGCTGGTTTCTCACCATCGCGAAGAATCTCCATGATCCTGCGCCGTGTGGGATCGGCGATAGCATGAAAAATGTCGGGTCCGTCTGAATGAGTATGCATCCGGATTATTATTTTAGAATTAGCTAAATTGTCAATCGGACTGTAACGACGGCTCCGGCGGGATCATACCCCGCCGGAGCACGCCCACTATTTCTTCTTCGAAGCTGCTTTGATCTGTTGGACAATGCCGAACATATCGGCCTGGACCCAGTGCTCGGCGATCTTGCCGTTGCGGATGCGGAAGACATGCATTTCGGTCCAACGGATGGTCTTGCCCGTGGGAGGCATACCGAAGAAAGCGCCCTTTTGGGTGCCGCTGACCACGCCGATGACGGCGATCTTATCGCCACTTGCGACGAGCGGGGTGTATTTCGCCTGAACGTCCGGGAACGCCTTGAACACAGCCGCCGCGAATTCCTTGAACGCTTTGGCCGGCAGGTTTCGCGCCTGGGGCGTGTGTTGCCGGTAGTCTTCGGTGAACAGTTTGTCGACCGCACTGACGTCGTGACGATTGATGATTTCACTCGCAAAGCGCTGGACGACCCTGTTCAGTTTTGACCCGTCGGCCAGAACCGGCGCCGAAATCGCCAGTCCCAATGCCAGAGCCGCTGCCGGCCAGACGGCTTTGATCGATGCACGCATGATGCTCTCCTTTATTTAAGCGGACGCTAAAATATATATTTAGTCGATCGCTTAAATGGGAGTCAAGCAGATAATTCACAGTTTGTATTTTGCGTGCCTCAGTCCCTGGGGTAGCCGATCTCCTTCAGCGCCGCTTCGATCTCGGTCAGGATTTCCGGATCGTCGATCGTCGCCGGCGCCTTGTAGTCCAGGCCGTCGGCGATCTTGTTCATGGTGCCACGCAGGATCTTGCCCGAGCGGGTCTTGGGCAGGCGCTCGATCACGGTCGCGGTCTTGAAGGCGGCGACCGGGCCGATCTTCTCGCGCACCAGGCTCACAGCTTCCCTTACGATGTCGGCGTGGTCGCGCGAGACCCCGGCATTGAGCACCAGAAAGCCGAGCGGGACCTGGCCCTTAAGGTCGTCGGCGACGCCGATCACCGCGCATTCCGCGACATCGGAGAGTTCGGCCAGCACCTCCTCCATGGCCCCGGTCGACAGCCGGTGCCCGGCGACGTTGATGACATCGTCGGTCCGGGTCATGACGTAGACATAGCCGTCCTCGTCGATATAACCGGCATCGCCGGTCTGGTAGTAGCCTGGATAGTCGGTGAGGTACGAAGCCTTGTAGCGCTCGTCGGCGTTCCACAAGGTCGGCAGGGATCCCGGCGGCAGCGGCAGTTTGCAGACCAGCGCCCCGATATCGCCGGGTCCGACCGGCTTCTGGTCTTCGCCAAGCACCCGCACATCCCAGCCGGGCGCCGGCTTAGTCGGCGAGCCGTGCTTGACCGGCAGGAAGCCAAGCCCGGCGTAGTTGGCGCAGATTGCCCAGCCGGTCTCTGTCTGCCACCAATGATCGATCACCGGAACCTTCAAGTGATGCTCGGCCCATTCGAGGGTCGCCGGATCGGAGCGCTCGCCGGCCAGGAACAGCGTGCGGAATGCAGAAAGGTCGTGCTTGCCGATCAGCTTGCCCTCGGGGTCTTCGCGCTTGATCGCACGGAAAGCTGTCGGCGCGGTGAACATGGCCGCGACTTTGTGCTGGGCGATGACCCGCCAGAAGACGCCGGCGTCGGGGGTGCCGACGGGCTTGCCTTCGAAAAGGATCGACGTGTTGCCGTGGATCAGCGGGGCGTAGACGATGTAGGAATGGCCGACCACCCAGCCGACATCGGAGGCCGACCACCAGGCCTCGCCGGGATCGACCCCGTAAATATTCTTCATCGACCAGTTGAGCGCCACCAGGTGCCCGCCATTGTCGCGGACCACGCCCTTGGGTTCGCCCGTCGTACCCGATGTGTACAGGATATAGAGCGGATCGGTGGCGGCGACGGGCACGCAATCGTGGGGCGCGGCCGCGGCCATCGCCTCGTCCCAGTCGAGGTCGCGGCCCGGCGTTAGCGCGGCGTTTGTCATATCCCGCTGATAGATGATGCAGTGCTCGGGCTTGTGCCTGGCCATCTCGATGGCGCCATCGAGCAGCGGCTTATATTCAACGACACGCCCCGTCTCGATGCCGCACGAAGCGGAAATGATGAGCTTGGGTTTGGCGTCGTCGATCCTCACTGCCAGTTCGCTCGCCGCGAAGCCGCCGAAGACCACCGAATGGATAGCGCCCAGGCGGGCAACGCCAAGCATGGCAATCGCCGCCTCGGGGATCATCGGCATGTAGATGACGACGCGGTCGCCCTTGGCGATGCCGTGTTTGGAAAGCACGCCGGCGAAGCGCGCGACTTCATCGCGGAGTTCGCGGTAGGTATATGTGCGGATAGTGTCGGTGACGGGGCTGTCATAGATCAGCGCCGGCTGTTCGGCGCGCCCGTTCTCGACGTGGCGATCGAGGGCATTGTAGGCGGTGTTGACCTCGCCGCCGGCGAACCAGCGATAGAAAGGCGGGTTCGAATCGTCGAGCACCTTCGAGAAGCGCTTGAACCAGTGGACCCCTTCCGCCGCCTCGCCCCAGAAGGCTTCGGGGTCCTTCGATGCGCGTGTGTACGCTTCGTCGTATCCGCTGGTCATACTTCTCCTCCCCATACCTCGAACATCTCAAAGGTATCTTTTTGAAGATCCTGCAAACCGGTACTAGTCCGAGGTTGCAGTGTGTTGCAAAATTCCGTGCAATGCAAAGACGAGCCTAATCA
>JAPULJ010000185.1 GCA_027295145.1 Alphaproteobacteria bacterium
CCGCCCCCGTTGGCGCAGGAGCCCATGGAGATGACCCAGCGCGGCTCGGGCATCTGGTCGTAGACCTTGCGCAGCGCCGGCGCCATCTTGTTGCACAACGTGCCAGCCACGATCATCACGTCGGACTGCCGCGGGCTCGGCCGGAACAGCATGCCGAAGCGGTCCATGTCGTAGCGGCTGCAGGCCGTGTGCATCATCTCGACCGCACAGCAAGCCAACCCGAAGGTCATGGGCCACAACGAGCCCGCCTGGGCCCAGCCCACCAGCTTGTCGAACTGGGCGATGATGAAGCCCTTGTCCTGGAGTTCGCCGGTCACCATCGCCAGCGCCGCGTCCTGCTCCCGCCCTGGCGGCAGCGGCCGCTCAGCTTGTTCCGCCCCTACTCCCATTCCAGCGCTCCCTTCCGCCACTCGTAGACGAAGCCCACGGTCAAGATGACCAGGAAGATGAACATGGACCAGAAGCCGAAGACGCCGATCTCGCGGAGCGATACCGCCCAGGGAAACAGGAACGCGACTTCCAGATCGAAGATGATGAAGAGGATCGCAACCAGATAGAAACGCACGTCGAACTTGTTACGCGCGTCGCCGAAGGCCTCGAAGCCGCATTCGTAGGACGACACCTTTTCCGAATCCGGCCGTTGGCGGGCGATGAGCAGGGTCGCCAGGACCATGGCGCCGGACATGGCGATGGCAATAGCCAGGAAGATCAGGATCGGTAGATATTCCCTGAGGAGGTCTTCCATGGTCGCGCCCCTGTCTCTCCCGGCTCTCGGGCGGCCACAGCATCGGGACGCGGCGGCGTGCGCCTTAGAGCCGGCCCCGCGGGCATATCTTATGGTTTCGCCCGCCAAAGCCCTCAAACCCTTATATCGTCTTAGGCCCGGAGAAAAAAGAAGCAAACTGTCGGCCGGTCTCGCGGCCGGCCCGTGCCCGCACGCCGCGGGAGCCGCGCCGTGAATGATTTGCTGATCCGCCTGTGCGACTTGCACGCCGGGCTAGGGCACGCCGCCCGTTTGACTCTGGCATGTGATATGGTCATGGTCATCGAATACTGATTGTGCGGCGGGGTATTCAAGCTGCACTGGCTGCCGGAGGGCAGCGATGTTGAGAAAGCTGATAGGTGCGTGTGTCGGGCTCGCCATGATGGGCATGGCGGGGACGGCGAGTGCTGTGCCCATCCTCGGTCTTTTCACGACGGGCGTGGACGATACCAACGCCCTCCTTGCAGGCGGCGCCACGGACACGCACTACGCGATCCTTGAGACCAGCACCAACGCGGTGGTGATGACCACGTTCCCCGCTTCGTGGATTCTCAACGACGCAACGTCACAGTGGGTTTGGCAGTTCAAGGATGGCACGCCAATCGGTAGCCCCGGCAGTCACCTCGTCCTGACCTTTGAGACCACATTCGATCTGACGGGGCTTGACCCGAGCACGGCATCGATCTCCGGGACCTGGGCGACGGACAATACCGGCCTCGACAAACTCATCAACGGTGTTAGCACCGGCCAGACGAGCAGCGGTTTCACCAGCTTCTCGATGTTCAACATCTCAAGTGGCTTCGTGGGGGGTGTGAACACGCTCCGTTTCGTCGTCGACGATTTCGGCCTCAGGGCAGGCTTTCGAGTCGGGTCGATCGCTGGCACCGCAGATTCAGTTTCTGCCATCCCCGAACCCTCGACCCTCGCCCTCTTCGCCACGGGCTTAGCCCTGCTGGCCTTCCTCGGCTGGCGGCGGCGTAGGGCGGTGCAGGTGAAGGCTGCGTAGCTCCACTACGTCCCGCTCTTTGCAGCGCCACCGGCCGGCGGCGATCCAGGCCGTCGAGGCGGTTATGCGGGAGAGCCTGACGCCGGGCTAGGCAGCTTCAATCTCATCTCGCCGGGCCAGGTCGACCTGTGCCACAGCTTCTGCGGGCGTCATGTCAGGTCTGATTCGTCGCACAGCGTGCGCGGCGATATTATTCTGAGTACTATAGTCTTTCCCACTCAGCTTAGCATCCAGTATTGTCCGGCGGATCACCCGTGCCATATACCTGTCCACATGTCTCTGCATAGTGGAGCCTCCCTCGTTTGAAACGGCTTATCTTTGTTGGTTTCTTTTTAGCCATTTGCCGTTTCTTTAATTTGCTCCATTTCCCGTGAACATTCTTGATTGTTTGATGGTTACATTCAACTGTTTTCGTCAGAGGCTGCGAAGCCGTGCTCTGATCAGCGACAGCCGCCCGATTGACTCCCCGAACGACCGGGCGAGATAATCGAAGTTCTCCTGTTATCCAGCATACTGCCGATGAGATTCAGCCCTCGTCCGGCAGCAGTGCCGAGGCCCGCATGTCCCACGCCGCTCTGCGGGCCTTGGTGTTTCTACGCGGTGGCTCGACTGCGGGTTCGATCAGCCCGCCAAAAACAGTTGCACGAACGCAGAGGCCTCGTGCAACGTGAGCAGCGGCCACCTGTCCCGAACCGCGTGCGCGACCCGACCCTTACCAGGCATTGCTTCGCAATCTCGCATATAAGCTTCGAAGCTGTAGGCCCTGGCGTATTCGGGTTCGATCTCGGTCAGGAAAGCAGTCACCTCGAAATAACTGGCCTTGTGGGCCACGGTACGCCTCCATCGGGTACTGACAGTCCGATAGTGACGCAGTGAGGGCCGGGAGTCGATTCCGGGCCTTCTTATTGACCCCGTTCACGCCGGGCTAGGGCACTCCGCCAGATTGACTCGGGCGGGTGATATGGTCATGATTTCCAAGTATCGGTACTGCGGCGGGGTATTTAAGCCGCACGGGCTGCCGGGGGCAGCGATGTTTAGAAAGCTGATAGGTGCGTGTGTCGGGCTTGCCATGATGGGCATGGCGGGGACGGCGAATGCTGTGCCCATCTCGATTGGGAGCTTCACGTTTGACCAAACTGCGTTTGCGGACGCAGTCGGCACAACCACCGGAACCATTACGACGTTCGTCACTGTTGCACCCGCAACGTTCCCTACTAATACAATCTCGATCGACGCCGCGCTCACGGGCAGTGACCTGAACTCGGGGGTGTTTTGCGATGAACCTTGCACAATTGAATTGCTGTTTACCGATAATACTGTGGTCAATCGCGTAGGCACCGACCTCATCCTTTTCGAGCAGGGCACCGCCGAATCGACTCTTGTTACAATCGGCGAAATAGAGCTTCTGATATCCTCTTCTGCGAACCTGGACGGCCTTGAAGACCTTAGTGGGGCCTTGATCAACATATCCGAAATTGAGCTGGATGATTTTGGTATCGCGTCGGGAGGGTTGATCAGCTCGGTGATAATCGATCTGAATTTCCCAATTGGAGCTGACCCGGACACGTTTCCATCGTCGGACCCACTGGTCTTGGCCGCGCTCAATTCCATCCCCGAACCCTCGACCCTCGCCCTCTTCGCCACGGGCCTAGCCCTGTTGGCCTTCCTCGGCTGGCGGCGGCGTGGGGCTGCGTGAGTGAAGGCTGCCTAGATGCACATTCAGGCAGCGATGTTTAGAAAGCTGATAGGTGCGTGTGTCGGGCTTGCCATGATGGGCATGGCGGGGACGGCGAGTGCTGGGCTCATTTATTCTTATGATTTCAACAATTTGCTGTCCGACACCCTAGGGGCTGGGCCTGACATGACGAATAACGGCGGTACGCTAGGGGCAACCGGACTCACATTTGGCGCAAATCAAGGACCTACCCTTGCCGCCGGTGTGCTGCCGTCGAGTTCCGTATACGCCATCGAAATGCAGGTCACTCTGGACAGCACAATTGGTTTTGCGAAACTCATTGATTTTGACAACCTAACGAAGGACTCCGGCCTTTATAACGCCAGTAGTACTACATTCAATTTTACGTTTTGTGGCACTGACGACTGTGCTGACGGGTCGGTTGGCTTCACCATTGGCGATTCAACTAATGTCTTGTTCTCGCGAGATGGAGCCAACCAGATCGTGGGTTATTTGGATGGTATACAGTCTTTTTCCGTCTCTGACGCCGCTGGGCTAGCATTGGTTGACACCGTGCTGAATTTCATGCGGGATGATTCTTTCACCACCGGGGGCGAATCGACATCAGGTTTTCTGGATTACATTCGGTTCTACGATACTGCTGTGACACCAGACGATTTAGAGGTACCTTTGGCCACCCCCGAACCCTCGACCCTCGCCCTCTTCGCCACGGGCCTAGCCCTGCTGGCCTTCCTCGGCTGGCGGCAGCGTAGGGTGGTGCAGGTGAGGGCTGCGTAACTCCACTTTGTTCTGCTCTGTGCAGCGCAACCGGCTGGCTGCGATAGAGGCCGTAGAGGCAGCCATGCGGGAGAGCCTGACGCCGGGTTGAGAGCGGCGCCCTATAACGCTCCGGCTACTTCGGCTTCCAGTCCCTCGCGAGGCGTGGCGCCTCGGCAATTTGTTCGGGGGTCATGAGTTTTTCGATTTGGTCGCGGTTGCTCACTGCCATATCGCGATCCTCGCCCGGCGGCAGGCGCGCAACGGCGAGGTTGAACCACATATGCGCCAAGACATAGTCCTGGGTAATGCCCCGGCCG
>JAPULJ010000186.1 GCA_027295145.1 Alphaproteobacteria bacterium
TCTGCGTTACGACAAACCGACTCCGCTTGCCAACCTGCATCTCACGCTATTGGACAAAGTCGGTGTCCGTTTGGATAAATTTGGAGACAGCAATGGGAAGATCGACAATCTCTTTGAACCGTTGTCTTTTTAGTTGGAACGCCGGAATTCTCGTTCTGCTAATCGCGGCGATTCTTGGATTGCCGGCAGTGGCGAATTGCGATTCGCTCGCCGACGCCGTCGAAGCGCGAAGCTTGGATCGAACGGCGGAACTTTTATCCGGTCAAATCGACGTCAACGCGCCACAGGTCGATGGCATGACCGCGCTGCACTGGGCCGCTCATCACGATGATTGGGAGCTGGGCAAACGCCTGCTGGATCTGGGCGCGAACGCTTCTGCCGAAAACCGTTATGGCATCACTCCGCTGTATCTTGCCTGCGTTAATGGAAGCGCCAATCTGGTGCGCGCGCTGCTTGAATCCGGGGCGGATCCCAATACGACGATCCGTGGAGACGAAACGGTGTTGTTGACCGCCGCGCGAACAGGGGATATCGGCGCGGTCGATTCACTGATCAAGGCGGGGGCCGAGGTCGACGCCAAACAACGAAACGGACAGACGGCCGCCATGTGGGCAGCTGCGGAAGGACATTCCGAAGTTATCCAGGCCCTTCTGTCGGCCGGCGCGGATTTTGAAACGCCTTTAAAACGATCGGGATTCACCCCTTTCTTTTTCGCGATTCGAGAAGGTAAGTACGAAGTGGTTAGGATCCTTCTTGATGCCGGTGCCGACATTAATGGGGTGATGAGTCCCGCGAGGTCCTCGGGTAGGCTCCCGAAGAAGGGGACGAGCCCATTGCTGCTGGCAGTGGACAACGGACATTACGATTTGGCCATCAAGCTGCTCGATGCAGGCGCCGATCCCAATGATGATCGTTCAGGTTTCACCGCATTGCATGCGCTGGCAGGCATTCGCAAACCTGACATCGGTGAGTCTTCCGCCGGCGACCCCATACCTCAAGGATCTGGTCGGCGCGATAGTATGCAGTTCGTCCGTGAGATCGTTGAACGAGGCGCTAATGTGAATGCGCGGATCAAAAAGGGGAGGAGAGCTGGGAAAGGTCATGTGAGTGTGGTGGGAGCCACGCCATTCTTTCTTGCCGCCGATCGGGCCGATCTCGCCTACATGAAGCTTCTTGTCGTTCTGGGAGCGGATCCGTTGATCGTCAATGAAGATGGCACGACGGCCCTGCTGGTTGCCTCAGGGATCGGCAGTACCGCTCCGGAAGAGGAAGCGGGCTCGGAAGCCGAATGTCTCGCAACAGTAAAATATCTGGTTTCCCTGGGCGCGGACATCAACACGGTGGATGCCAATGGCGAAACAGCGATGCATGGAGCCGCCTACAAAAACATCCCCTCGATGGCCAACTACCTGCATGGGTTGGGGGCTGATATCAAACTTTGGAATACCAGGAATGCACTCGGCTGGACACCACTCTTGATTGCTGAGGGATATCGCCCCGGAAATTTCAAGCCCTCGTTCGCGACCGTCGATGCCATTACCGTCGCGATGCAAGCAAACGGCGTGAAACCGCCGATCGGCCCCAAGCCCAAGCATACGAATTTTGCAGACTAGAGCATTGGCTTAAAAGTGGTGCTAGACAGTCGCCTTACTCTCCGAGGTCGGTGCGCCTCGACCTTGAGGTGAGCGGTAAGCGAATTCCAAACCGACGATTTGATAGGACGGGATATGTGCTAGGATCTGTCCCTAGAAAACATTGGGCCGACATCGAAACCCTTTCGAAATGTGGACTTTGCGTTCGCCAACGGCGAAACTCAGACGACGTTGCGGTCGACAGCTAAGCGCAGCGGTCTCCTCAGCCGGAACACACCTCCTGCATTTCGGCCGAATCCTTAGCCGCAGCGGCTGATGCAACCTCCATCTCGGAGCAAATCTCGTAAGTCGCATCGGTCATGGTCACCGCTGAGCTTCCGCAGCGACCCTTCCTGCCTCTTTGGTGGGCCGGCGAGCGTTCTGTCGAGACTAGCTGTCGAGACTAGCTGTGTAGGTTCGCTGGACGTTTCTGATTTGCGTCCCCACAAGACGCCCCTATCGGACGACTCTCGAAACGCTATCTGATGAACACATGCTCTCAAGTTCGAATCCGATGAGGGGAGGTCTATCGGACTGTCCACGCACTCTGTTTCAACGGCGGTCTCGGCGACCTGGACGTTCCGAGACTGGTGGAAGAACTACTTAAAAGGATCTATAAGAGGCGAGTTCATGCTCCCGTTGCAAGACGATGCCATAAGCTGTGATACTATTATAAGGACTTTCCTACTCCAGCCACGCAAAGGACAAAACTTGGCGAAGCCAACCATTGACAGGCATGGTTTGGATCATCCAGATTTGCTCCTGTATCACCCTTGCCTATCCCGCATATCGATGAATAGACGATCCTTCTTTCGCAGTCTCGCCTACGCATTGCCGACGGCCGCTGTTCTTCCTCGCTTTTCGTCTTTGGCAGCTACGGAGGCCAAATCCGTCAAGATCACCGATGTGAAGTGTGTGAGGACCTTGATTAACTTTCGCGTGAGTCCGTTGGTGAAAATCGAGACCGACGCCGGCATCGTTGGAATCGGCGAGTGTCACCACGACGAGAATGGTCTGGGAGCCAAAGACATCGTGATGAATGTATGTAAACCCATCCTTTTGGGACAGGATCCTTTCGACCTGGAGCGGCTTGTATTCAAAATGTCGACACGAACCTCTTACTATGGAGGCAACCACGGAGTAGCTACGCATGCTATCACTGGTGTCGAGTTCGCGCTTTGGGATATTATCGGGAAAGTAACCGGGCAGCCTGTGCGCAAGATTCTTGGTGGCGGTTCGCACGTTGATCAAGTGAGGGCCTATGTGTCCTCCGGACCCCGGGACAAATTGAACAAAGATGACTGCGCGGACTTTGCCGAGCGGATGCATGGTGGCAAATGGACCGCTGCGAAAATAGGAATCACTCGGGATCAAGGTTGGCAAAAGCTCGACAATCGGCGTATTTCGAATCGCGAGCTAGATCAAAACGCCGAGGGCTATGCCAACCTGCGCGAGGC
>JAPULJ010000187.1 GCA_027295145.1 Alphaproteobacteria bacterium
CCAGTGCTGATAAATACAAACGCAGGCGTAAAATCGATCGCTACGACGATCTGTGCATGATGCCTGCGGATAACGGACAGCCAGTCGTATTCTTCGGCGGGAAGGATTACGTAAGTCTGTTTTGCTCACTGACCGAGCGCATCAATGGGCAGAGACATGTATACTACAATTCTGCAAACGCACCCGATGCACCAGGTTGCTTGCTTACGAGATTCAACACCACGACCAGAACAAATTGGCACTACGAATGTGCCAAAGCCTTCATCGAGGGAGAGATTGGAATATAGCCAGGCTAAGAGATTTCATGACGAAGTCTGAAGCGCGAAGCCCCGGCCATTTAAAGACCGCGCCCCGTCAGCACATTTGGGACAGAGCAAATAAAAAAGGACATTATAAGTACATTAGTAAATATCATGTGCCATTTATGTGCTACGGAAAATACGGGTAATATGGTAACTCATTGAAATATAACGAAACTGATGACAATCTATGTAGCACATGATTTCACCCTCGCTGAAATTGGAAAGCCCCCGAAATCGCAATGATATCAGGGGCTTATGTTGGTGGGCGATATAGGATTCGAAACTATGACCCGCTGATTAAGAGTCCGCAGTTCTGCTTCGGAGCCAGACCAAACAAGTTCGGTATGGGCATATGCGGTTCTTTTCGCCGACCGGCCAGGAGAAAGAACGAATGCCTGATCCTACGACGAAGGAGCGGGATTGAATCCCGCCCCTACATTGCGCCCCCCGTGGCGCTGGCCGTTTTCGGCCTTTTTATCTACGCGTCGCCGCGCTTTGCGGCCTCTTCCTCGAGCAGGATCTTTTTCAGGATTTTGCCGATGATGGATTTCGGCAGATCGTTGCGGAAATCGATTTCCGTGGGCATCTCGATTTTCGAGATCTTGTCGCCGAGGAATTTCTTCAGTTCCTCGCCAGACAGGGACTTGCCAGGGCCGAGGACCACGTAGGCCTTGACCGACTGGCCGCGATACTCGTCGGGGATGCCGACGACAGCGCATTCAGCCACCGCGGGATGCATGTAGATCGCCTCCTCGACGTTGCGCGGATAGATGTTATAGCCGCCGGCGATGATCATCTCCTTCAGCCGGTCGACGATGAAGGTGTAGCCCTGCTCGTCCATGGTGCCGATATCGCCGGAATGGAAGTGGCCGCCCAGCATCGCCTCCTTGGTCGCCTCGCGGTTGTTCCAGTAGCCGAGCATCACTTGCGGCCCGCGAATGCAGATCTCACCGCGTTCACCCTGAGGCATCGGCTTGCCATCCTCGATGGATACGATATCGATCGAGGTGCCGGGCATCGGCAGGCCGATTGAGCCTTCCTTATTCTCGCCGACGAAGGGGTTAGCGGTGGCCACGGGCGCAGTCTCGGACAAACCGTAACCCTCAACAAGAGTGCAGCCGGTCTGCTTCTCGAAGTTCCGCTTGACCTCCAGCGGAAGTGCGGCGCCGCCCGACATGCAGTAGGACAACGAGGACAGATCGTACTTATCGAGATCGGGGAAGTTGTTCATCGCCGTGAAGATCGTCGGCACCCCGGGCATGACCGTCGGCTTGGTCCGCTGCACGGTGCCGAGCAATTGTTCGAGCTCGAAGCGCGGGACGAGGATCATCGCACTGCCCTTGTAGACGCCGTAATTCATCACGATGGTCATGGCGAAAACGTGGAACAGCGGCAGCACGCCGATGATCCGGTCGGGCGTGCCGTCGGACGGGAACCACATGTCGCACTGCATCGCGTTGGCGTAGAGGTTGGCGTGGCTCAGCATCGCGCCCTTGGGCACGCCGGTGGTGCCGCCGGTATATTGCAGGACGGCGATGTCTTTTAAGGGGTCGATGCGGGGCTCGTCGGGGCGGCCGTCGTTGGCGGTCAGCGCCGAGTAACGGATATGCTCGTCGTCGACAGGGATCTTGGCGATCTCCTTGCCCTTGAGCAGTGGGAAGAGGAAGTTCTTGGGGAACGGCAGGACGTCCTGCATGCGGCAGACCACGACCTTCTTCAGCCGGGTTTTTTCGAGCAGCACCGGGACCTTGTCGTAGAGCGCCTTTAGATCGAGGGTGATCAAAATATCGGTTTCGGAATTCTCGATCTGGTAGATCAGCTCGCGCTCGGCATAGAGGGGGTTGTAGTTCACCACCGTGCCGCCGGCCTTGAGGATGGCAAAAAAGCCGATCACCGAATAGGGCGTGTTGGGCAGGAACAACCCCACCTTGGTCCCTTCGCGGACGCCGATTTTCTGCAGGCCATGCGCGGCGCGATCGACCATATCGCCGATATCGGCATAATTGTAAGTCTTACCGAGAAAATCGATCGCCTCGTTTTTCGGATAACGCTCGACCGCATGGTCCATCAGCGCGTAGAGCCGGCGCTCGGGGATTTCGGCGTCCCATTTCACATTCGGCGGGTAGGCCTTGAGCCATAGTTGTTGTGATTTTGCCCCGGCCGATTTCGTTTTGGCGGCGGTCTTGGCCTTGCTGCCCGGTTTTCTTTTGGTCCTTGCCTTGCTCGCCATTTTGGCCTCCCAGACCCAATAGTTTTTGCTGAATTCCAATTTGCCACAGGCTCAAACACCCACGCTCCGGAGTCAAGCCGCCGCCTATCGAGCAGCGCATTATTTGTTTGACCGCGGGGCCGATATCCGTTGCGTTACCTGGGCCGCTAGCCGTGACAGAGCTCGGTCGCCGATGCCCAGCTCGTCGAGATGCGCGACCGTGTTGAACAGATAGTCGCAGCACCGCCCAAGCCCGCCCTCGGCCTTTGCTATGATCCCCGCGATCTTCGCTTCGGGCAACAGCCCGGTGTAACGCTCGTGGTGGTGGTTGATGACGAAGGCAATGGCGCGCACGGTCCTGGCGGGGGATTTTACGGTGACCCAACGCGGAGCGTAAGCGCCGCTGACCATCTCGCGCCGCCAGATGATGTCGAGTTCGCACTCGACCTTGGCCGCTTCGATGCGAAAAGCGACCCCTTGGCACGATCCACCCCGATCGAGCCCCAGCATCAGGCCGGGGAAATCGTGGGTGCCACGGCCGATCGGTGTCCACAGGCAATATCGCCGGTGGAAGCCGTGAATCTTACCGGTATGTCTCTCGGCGTAGTGAAATGCCGGGTTCCAGATCAGCGAGCCATAACCGAACACCCAGACACTGTCGCTGTTCGCTTGCGCCATCATCTCGCTGCGCGAGGCCAGCAGTTCCTCGTCGGAGAGGACCGTGTATGCCGGATCGCTCTGCAGAACCAACTCGCGGACCATGCCGGCCGCGATCATCTCCCGCGTCAGGGTTATGCGTTCAGGTCGCGAGTGCGCGTTCGACATAGTCCATCCGGTCGCAGCCGAAAAACATTGTATCACCGACGAAGAAGCTCGGCGCGCCAAAGGCGCCGCGTGCCACCGCCGCTTCTGTATTGTCGATCAGCGTCTGCTTGATCTCTGCCTCGCCGATCCGCGCAACCAGGCGTGCCGGGTCCAAGCCGGCTGCAGCGAGGACTTCGCCGATCACGCTCGCATCGCCCATGTCCTTTTGATCCACCCACATGGCCCGCCACATTGCGGCGTCGTAGGCATCGAATTGGCCGTCTTCCAGCGCCGCCACCGCCCCGCGCATCAGGGGTAGCGTGTTGATGATGAAGAAGGGGTTCATGGCAAAGGGCGCGCCGATTTGCCGGGCAATCCGGGTCATGTCGTCGAGCATGTATTTTTGTTTGGCTTTTATGGCCATCGGGGTCTGATTTCCGGTGGCCTTGAAGATACCGCCCAGCAGGACCGGCCGGCGGACGATTTCGGCGCCGGTTCGCGCGGCCAGCCCGGCCAGCTGCGCGTGGGCGAGATAGGTCGTCGGGCTGCCATAGTCGAAACAGAATTCGAGCGTCTTCGCCATCCACCAACCTTCCGCCGGTCCGCCTTACCAGGGCTCTACCCAGGGCCTCAGATCGAGCTCGTGGGTCCAAGCGCTGCGCGGCTGCTTGTAGAGGTTCCAGTAGTTGGCCGCAATATCGTCGGGCGCGAGGATGCCGTCGTCGGGGCGCTCGGCGATCAAATCGGGAAAGCGCTCGCGGGTGAAGGGCGTGTCGATCGGCCCGTCTATGACAATATGGGCGACGTGGATATTCTTCGGCGACAACTCGCGGGCCATGCTCTGGGCCAGCGCCCGTTTGCCATGCATGCCGCTGGCAAAGGCTGCGAAACCGGCGGCGCCGCGAACGCTCGCCGTGGCGCCGGTGAAAAGAATAGTCCCACCGCCGCGCGCAAGCATCGGCTTGGCGACTTCGCGGCCGACCAGGAAGGCCGATTTGCAAGCCAGCTCCCAGACCTTGAAAAAGACCCGCGTTGTGGTTTCGGTGATGCCGAACTGGACATTGGCGCCGATATTGTGGACCGCCACTTCGATCGGTCCGATGTCGTTCTCGACGCTCCCGACCAGCTCGATTACCTGCTCCTCGTCCCGCGCGTCCGAGCCGAAAGCGTGCGCCTGCCCACCCGCGCCTTCGATCTCGGCGACCAGCCCGGCCAGCTTGTCGCCGTGCCGGCGGGAAAGCGCCACCACGAATCCATTGGCCGCGAAGCGTCTCGCCACCGCCGCGCCGAGGCTGTCGCCGGCGCCGACGATCAGCGCAACCTTTTTCTCACCACTCGCCATATCTCACCCGTTTCGCAAACGCCTGCCCCGTTATTTATCATCTCGGTTGCGGTCCCGATACGTCAAGAACAACCCGCCGGACGGTTACGGTATTTTTTGCGTCTCTGCGATCATCTCGCCAACAGCGTCGATATCTACGCCAAGCGCGAGGATTGCAACAGCGCCGGTGATCACCGTCTTCAGCTAACTCCATAGCATCGGCTGCCATCTGGCCGGATCTTCGGCAATGGTCTGTTCATAGCGTTCTGCTTCAATGACCTCGTTAGTTTTTGGAAAATTATGGGGCTTGGCCATGCCTGACACTCTTATGCGCGCGAGCGATGGTGCGATGACGCCGGCGCGGTTGCAGAATTACGTTAGCGAGCAGTTGGAAACCCACAAGACCAGAAGCGAGATCGTGGACGAGCTGGTAGCACAAGGAATCGACAGCGAAACCGCGCCCGAAATGGTGACGACTTCGCTCGACGCACAATGGCGCTACGAAGGCGGCGGCGGGCCTGCTCTCGGCCGGATCGGTCCGAGGCACATGATCGCCGGCCTACTGCTCATGGCGGTGGGTGGCGCGGCGACCTTCGCTTCTGCCTATTCGGTGATCAACTTCGGTGTCGAGGTCGGCTACATCTTCTATGGCGCGGTCTTCGCCGGGGCGATGGAGTTCGTCTACGGCCTTATCCGGTTCCTCGACAGCTGACGGGTTTGCCGCCAATGTGAGCGAAGCTGGCCCGGCCGCCGCACCGCAGGCAAGGACACCGGTTGCACGAAAAATTGATTCGGTTGGCTAGTTCTCCAAGCATACGCTCATTGCCTTCCTGTCTCCGATCAATCTGTAGGAGGTGACCCGATGAACAAATTAGCGGTTGGATTTGCCTGCGTAGTGGCTGCCACGGCATTCGTTTCGCCGGTCTTGGCGCAGGACGCCAAAATGAGTTTCTTCATCACCAGCCAGGGATCGGGAGATGGCGCCAAGCTAGGCGGGCTAAAGGGCGCTGACGCCCATTGCCAGAAACTCGCCCAAGCCGTGGGGGCCGGCGGCAAGACGTGGCGCGCTTATCTCAGCAGTAGCATAGGCAATGCGCGCGACCGCATCGGCAAGGGGCCCTGGTACAACGCCAAGGGCGTGCTGATCGCTAACAACCTCGCCGCGCTTCACGGCAATGCCAACGCCATCAACAAGCTGAACGGACTGACCGAGAAAGCCAGCGCCGTCAATGGCCGCGGCGACCGCCCCAATATGCACGACATTTTGACCGGCTCGAACGCGGCGGGAGTATTAGTGGCCGGAAAAACCTGCAACGACTGGACGAACAATGGGCCCGGAAGCGCCTTCGTCGGCCATCACGACCGCAAGGGCCTGCGCGACGATGCACCCTCGAAATCCTGGAATTCGTCCCACCCCTCACGGGGATGCAGCCAGAGCGCCTTGCGCAGCAGCGGCGGCAACGGTTTTTTCTACTGCTTCGCGGTGAGGTAAATTACAGCGCTTGGCGCTGACCCAACGCGGCGGTTATAGACCGATCGCGGCCAGATTTAGTTTGCCGTTCGAAATTGGTGGGCACCAAAAATAGCTGCCGCTGATTGGGTGGGTGAATCTGAAGAGCCCATCGATTATTCCGTCCTCCAGCCCGGCCATGCGCCGGAGCTGGATCTCGAAGGCGTTCGTCGATTACCCGAAGGCGACGAACATCAGGCCCTCGCTGACGGCGTCGGCCCAGGGCATCGAGCGCCGGACGACAAAGGCTTCGGGATCGAAACTCTCCTGCTCCGTGCGTTTGACATGCGCGGTGTCGGGCGCATCCTCGAGTTCTTCGTTATTGCTCAAGCGTCGCCCGATAATGGCATCGCGCTCGCCTTGCGCCATCGCCGCGAAGTGATCGAGGTCGTGCACCCATGGCTGAACGGCGACAAAACTTGAGCCGTCCAGCGCCGGACCTGCTCCGCCAACGATCGCCGCGGCCAACGCCATCTCGCCTTCGGGGTTTTCGGTCCCGTCTTCGTAGCCTGTCAGATCGAGGCCGCGGTCATATTTGAAGCCGTCGACGACCAGATCGCAGCGGAACGCGGGACCTAC
>JAPULJ010000188.1 GCA_027295145.1 Alphaproteobacteria bacterium
GCGACGCCGAGTTGGCGCGCCACATCGCCTGGGACATCGGCATCGCCGAGGTGACTCGCGGCCTGGCCCGGCGCCTGGACGCGCCGGCAGTGCTGAGCCGGTTTTCGCGCCTGGCGATCGATCCCAACCGGGCGCTCGACGATCCGACTCTGATTCCCCAGATCAGCGACGGCGTGACGATTCCCGGCAACCGGGACCTCGCGCCCGGCGATATCCAAGCCCGTATCGACTCGTTCCACCGGCCCTATCACGACGCCATCGAGCGCGCCCTGGACGCCTTGGTCGCGCGCGGCCCGGCGCCGGCGCCCGGGCCGGCTGTCGTGTCCATGCACAGCTTTACCCCGGTGATCGAAGGCGTGGAGCGGCCGTGGCAAATCGGCATCCTCTGGGACGCCGATCCGCGTTTGGCACGGCCCCTGATGGCGCGGTTGCGGGCGCAAGGTGTTCCGGTCGGCGACAATGAGCCCTATACGGCGCGCGATGGCCACGGTTACACCCTGTTCGAGCATGCCATGCCCCGCGGCTTGGCCCATGTCCTGATTGAGATCCGCCAGGATTTGATCGACACCCATCACGGCGCAGGAGTCTGGACCGATCGCCTGACCGACTCCTTGCGGGTCGTGCTCGAAAACGCTGGCGTGTTCCGGCGCGAGCCCAAGTCATGAGTCCGGGCGCACCTCCCTTCACCATCGGCATCGAGGAGGAATATCTCCTGGTCGATCGCGAGACCCGAGATCTGGCGATCGACGTGCCCGACGCCCTGATGATCGAATGCGAGCGGCGCCTGGAAGGCCAGGTCAGCCCGGAATTCCTGCAATCCCAGATCGAAGTCGGCACCCGGGTCTGCGGCAATATCAAGCAGGCGGCGCAGGAGCTCGCGCAGATGCGCCAGACCGTGGCCGAGGTGGCCGGCGAACACGGTCTCGCGCCGATCGCGGCCTCGACCCACCCCTTCGCAACCTGGTACCGGCAGAAACACACCGACAAGGAGCGCTACAACGTCCTGGCTCAAGACATGCAGGCGGTTGCCAGGCGCCTGGTGATTTGCGGCATGCATGTGCACGTCGGCCTTGGCAGCGACGATCTACGCATCGATCTGCTCGGACAGGTCACTTATTTCCTGCCCCATCTGCTGGCGCTTTCGACCTCATCGCCATTCTGGCAGGGCGAGGATACCGGGCTGATGTCGTACCGCACTTCGGTGGCCGATGAGTTGCCGCGCGCGGGCCTGCCCGAGAGCTTCGAGAGCTGGGGCGAGTACGAGCGCCACATCGAGATCCTGGTGCGCGCCGGGGTCATCGAGGACGCCACCAAGCTGTGGTGGGACGTGCGGCCCTCGGCGCGGTTTCCGACCCTTGAGCTGCGCATCCCGGACATCTGCACGCGCCTGCGCGACGGCATCGCGGTGGCGGCGCTCTATGTCTGTGTCTTGCGCATGCTCTACCGCCTGAAGCGCAACAATCAGCGCTGGCGCCGCTATTCCAGAATGCTGATCCAGGAGAACCGCTGGCGCGCCCAGCGCTACGGCTACGATGAAGGGCTGATCGATTTCGGTTTGGGCGAGATCGTCCCCTATGCGGAGCTGCTCGAGGAGATGATCGAGTTGGTACGGGTCGATGCGCTCGCGCTGGACTGCCTGTCCGAAGTGGAGCACGCCCGCAAGATCATCGCCGGCGGCACCAGCGCCCACCGCCAACGCACCGCCTACAACAAAGCGATCGAGGCCGGCGCCGAGCCCAGGGAAGCGCTGATAAAGGTCGTCGACCTGCTGATCGAGGAGACTTTGGCGGGGTTGTAGGGGGGGTGAGCGTGAACCCGAAATCAGCGGGTGGGAGGGCCGGTCGGCAGCCATAGGCAGACCCTTGTCCCGCGCCCCTCCTCACTATCGATCTCGATGCCGCCGCCGTGTTGTTCCATGATGTGCTTGACCACCGGCAGGCCCAGCCCGACCCCAAAGCCCTTCGTGCTGTACAGCGGCTCGAAGATCTTTTTGTAGACATCTGGCGGAATGCCCGGGCCTGTATCGAGGAAGATCACCTCGATGCGGCCGGCGCTTTCCCGTGTCCGCACAGTAAGAGTATTTTCTTTGGAATCCGTGTCCTCGTTGGCCACCCCGATCATCGCTTGGCAGGCGTTATCGAAGATGTTGATGATGGCGCGGCGAAATCTGTCGTGGTCGAAGGAGACGGCGATATTTGGTCTGTCGAACGCCAGCCGCAGCGCGACCCCAGTGGGCAAGGTCTGCTCGTTCAAGGTTTCTTCCAACCATACATCGAGGGACGTGGGCTGCGGTTCGAGTTCGGAAATTCGGGTAAAGTCGAGGAGTTCATCGATAATCCGGTCGCAGCGCACCACATTGCGCTCGATCCGATCCAGCGTGCGCTCTACACGCGGCCCCCTTTCCGGTAGCGCCTTTCGCAGGGTGAAGGCCGATGTGCGAATCACCCCTAGCGGGTTCCGCAATTCGTGGCTCACCGTCGCCGTCAACTGCCCAAGTGTGGAGAGCCGCTCGTTCTGAACCAGGGTGTCCTGTGCCGCCCGCAATTCCGCCGTTCGCTCCTCCACCCGCCGCTCCAGATCTTCATTGAGCTTCTGAATTTCCTGCTCCGCACGCTTGCGCTCGGTGACGTTGATCCCGATCGCACCTATCCTTGTAATATCTCCCTGGGCGTCACGGATCGGAAACTTGA
>JAPULJ010000189.1 GCA_027295145.1 Alphaproteobacteria bacterium
AGACAAACGATTTTACACACATTTCGGGGTCGATCTTCAAGGGCTCATGCGGGCTATTTGGGTCAATATTCGTCAGCGCCGGATCCGCGAGGGCGGCAGCACGATTAGCCAGCAACTGGCCAAGAACCTTTTTCTCACGCCTGCGCGCACCTTGCGGCGAAAGGTGCAGGAGACACTGCTCGCGCTGTGGCTCGAACGAAAGTTCACCAAAGACCAAATCCTTACGATCTATCTCAACCGGGTTTATCTCGGTGCCGGCACCTATGGGGTCGATGCCGCGGCGCGCCGATATTTCGGCAAGCCGGCCCGGCAGGTAAGCCTCTACGAAGCTGCGATGCTGGCGGGATTGCTCAAGGCGCCTTCTCGCTTCAATCCGGGCTCCTCTCCAACGCTTGCACACAAACGCGCAAAACTTGTGCTCGCCCGCATGGTCAACGCAGGCTTTATCACTGAAAAAAAAGCAGCCCTTGCGGTCAAGCGAAAGCACAAGCTTGCCGCCGGTCTTACGGGAGCCGGACGCTACTATTTCGCTGATTGGGTTTTGGCTCGAGCCGTCGATTTCATCGGCGACACCAATCGCGATATTGTTATCGTCACGACGCTGAATTCACGGATGCAGGATATCGGCGAGGGGCAACTGGAGCGCTATCTCGCGCGCTTCGGCGTCAAGCTCAAAGTCGGCCAGGGCGCCCTCATCGCTCTTTCGCCCAACGGCGCCGTGCGGGCCATGATCGGTGGCCGTGACTACCGGAAAAGCCAGTTCAATCGCGCGACGCAGGCACGGCGCCAGCCCGGTTCGGCCTTCAAACCTTTCGTCTTCCTCGCCGCCATCGAGGCCGGGATCAAACCGACAGACCGTTTCATGGACGCGCCGATCAGGATCGGCCGCTGGCGACCGCGCAACTACGCAAACCGTTATTACGGGCGCGTGACGTTGCGGGAATCGCTAACCCGCTCGCTCAACTCTGTCGCGGTGCGGGTCAGCGAGAAGGTTGGCCGCGGCAAGGTTATCCGAGTCGCCCGCCGGCTGGGTATCAAATCGAAGCTCCGCTCTCATCCCAGCATTGCGCTGGGTGCCGCCGAGGTTACGATGCTCGAGCTAACCGGCGCCTACGCCACCCTCGCCAACAAGGGAATGGGGGTGAACCCCTACGGCATATTGGAAATCCGTGAGCGCAGCGGGCGCGTGCTCTATCGCCGCCGTGGCTCGGGCCTGGGCCGGGTGATTGCCCACAGGCACGTTGCGAATATGAACGACGTTCTTCGCTCGGTAATTGTGTGGGGCACGGGAAAGAACGCAAAAATCAACAGACCGGCGGCCGGTAAAACCGGAACGAGCCAGGATTTTCGCGATGCCTGGTTCATAGGCTACACCCCTGATCTGGTCGTCGGTGTGTGGGTCGGCAACGACGGCTCAAAGCCGATGAAGGGCGTCACCGGCGGCTCGCTGCCATCGTGGATTTGGAAAGGATTCATGGTGCGGGCCCTCAAAGGCGTGCCACCCAAACGCCTACCCGGCGTCGCTTGGACGCCCGGCAGAACCAGCGTCGTGCGCTAGATTCTAGGCTCAAGATTACCGACGATAGGTTTCCAGAATATCCTGTCCGACTCGGTCGAGCGCCGTCCGTACGAATTCCGGCGCGCTCGCCAACCGATCGATCCCGAAGGGAGCGATCGCCGGCAAGCCGTCGCCACCAATGGCCATTGGCGCCCGGAACCAAGCGATGCGGTCGACCAGACCGGCGCGGAGCAACGAAGCGGCGAGGATGCCGCCGCCCTCGACCAGTAGCCGGGTGATGCCGTAGTCGGCAACCTCCCGCAACGAGGCCGCCATAATCGGCCTGCCATCTGTGTCGCGCTCGACTTCGATCACTGTGATCCCGCATGCTTGCAGCGACTTGGCGCTTTCTTTATTGGCGCCTTCACCCGTAACCACCAGGACCGGGCCTTCGCCGGTACTGGCGGCCAGTTTACTGTCGGCGGACAGGCGCAGTCGGCTATCGAATACGATGCGAGCCGGCGGGCGTATGGGCAGGCCTGGAAGCCTGCAGGTCAGTTGCGGATCGTCGGCCAGCGCGGTCCCAATGCCGACCGCAACCGCGTCGTGCCGCGCGCGCAGGCCGTGGGTCCAGGCGCGCGCGGTGTCGCCGGTGATCCACTGGCTGTCGCCGCGCGCGGTCGCGATGCGGCCGTCGAGGGTCGTGGCGAGTTTCAGCGTCACCAACGGCCGATTTTCGCGCTGCTTAAGAAAGAATCCGAGATTGATATCCCCGGCCTCCTCGGCAAGGACGTCAACAATCGTCTCGATCCCAGCGGCGCGAAGGGTGGCAATCCCCTTGCCGCAGACCCGCTGGTCGGGATCCTCAATGGCAACAACGGCACGGCGAATCCCGGCATCGATGAGCGCCTTGCTACAGGGCGGAGTTCGGCCATGATGGTCGCATGGCTCGAGACTGATATAGGCGGTTGACCCCTTGCTCGACGAACCCGCTCGGCGCAGCGCCTCGGTCTCGGCGTGGGGCCGACCTCCTGGTTGTGTCCAGCCACGCCCGACGACAGCGTTGTGCGCGCCGACTAGGACGCAACCAACGGCGGGATTTGGCCAAGCGTTGCCGAGGGCGCGCCGACTTAGAGCCAGCGCCGCGCGCATGTGGCGCCTGTCGGCCTCACTCGAGGCCGGCACCGCTCATGCCGTCGATAAATTCCTCAAAATCTTTGGCTTCGCGGAAGTTTTTGTAGACCGAGGCAAACCGAACATAGGCGACTTTATCGATTTCTTTCAGCGCATCCATGACGATCTCGCCGATAACTTTGGAGGGGATTTCGATCTCACCCATGCTTTCCAGCCGGCGCACAATGGAATTGACGATCTGATCTATGCGCTCGGGTTCGACCGGCCGCTTACGCAGGGCGATGCTCATGGATCGCAGAATTTTGTCACGATCAAAGGGCGAGCGCTGGCCGTTCGACTTGAGGACAGTCAATTCGCGAAGCTGGACCCGCTCAAAAGTCGTCCAGCGAGCTCCACAATTCGGGCAGAAGCGCCTACGACGGATCGCTGTGTTATCCTCCGTCGGCCGCGAATCCTTAACTTGCGTGTCGCCGTGGCCACAGAATGGGCAGCGCATAAACTTTCTCCCCTGCCTGCCTAAAGATTTTGGTAGATGGGAAACCGCCGGCAGAGTTCACCGACCGTTTTCCGCGCGGTAAGCTCGGCCGCCACGTTATCCTCGGGGTTTGCCGCCAACCCGTCGAGCACGTCGCCAATAAGATTGGCGACGGTGCGAAACTCCGCGACACCGAAACCCCTCGTCGTCGCAGCCGATGTTCCTAGCCTGACCCCAGAGGTCACGGTGGGTTTCTCCGGATCGAACGGTACCGCGTTCTTATTGCAGGTCATACCGGCGCGCTCGAGGCTGGATTCCGTCCGGTTGCCAGTGAGACCCTTCGGCCGCAGATCGACCAACATCAAATGGGTATCGGTTCCGCCGGAGACGATATCGAAGCCGCGGATCAGAAGCTCGGCCGCCAGCACACGGGCATTGTCGACGACCGCTTGGGCGTAATCCCGAAATGACGGATCAAGTGCTTCGCCCAACCCGACGGCTTTAGCGGCCACAGCGTGCATCAATGGGCCGCCTTGAAGACCCGGGAATACCGCCGAATTGATCTTCTTTGCGAGCACTTCATCGTTGGTCAACACCAAGCCACCGCGAGCGCCCCGCAGTGTTTTGTGCGTGGTCGTGGTCACAACATGGGCGTGCGGGATTGGGCTTGGATGGACGCCGCCGGCAACGAGCCCGGCGAAGTGGGCCATATCCACCATGAAATAGGCCCCGACCCCGTCGGCAATCTGGCGGAACCGAGCAAAATCTATGACCCGCGGATAGGCCGAACCGCCGGCGACAATCACCTTCGGCCTGGATTCCTTGGCCAGTCGCTCGAGTTCATCGAAATCTATCAAACCGTCTTCTTTGCGCACCCCGTACTGTACCGCCCTGAACCATTTACCTGATTGGTTGGGCGCGGCCCCGTGCGTGAGGTGCCCCCCAGCGGCAAGGGAGAGCCCCATCAACACATCGCCGGGCTCCATCAACGCCATATATACCGCGCCGTTCGCTTGAGCGCCCGAATGGGGTTGCACATTGGCGAAGTCGCACCCGAACAACTTCTTGGCCCGCTCGATGGCAAGCATCTCGGCGCCATCGACGAACTCGCAACCGCCATAGTAGCGCCTCCCCGGAAGGCCCTCGGCATATTTGTTGGTCAGCACCGAGCCTTGCGCCTCGAGCACCGCGCGCGAGACGATGTTCTCCGAAGCGATAAGCTCGATTTGATCTTGTTGGCGGGCAAGCTCATCGCGGATCGAGCGGTATATTGCAGGATCCGCTTCCTGCAGACCGGCGGTAAAAAAATCCGCTGGCATGAACTCCACTTCTTTGGTTTCCGGTAGGGACATGTGCTCAGTGCCTCATAGTATATTTCATTATTTCTGTGATACTCACGACATCTTGTCGACACGCCGTTTGTGACGCCCGCCTTCGAATTTGGCGGAAAGAAAAGTTCGTAAACAATCTTTCGCCGTTTCAACGCCGATCAGACGAGCGCCTAGAGCCAGTACATTAGCGTTATTGTGCTCGCGGGTGAGACGGGCCGAAGAAGTATCACAACATACGGCGGCTCTAATATGTCGGTGCCTGTTTGCGGCGATGCTTATACCGATCCCGGTTCCGCAGACCAACACGCCCCGTTCAACCCCGCCATCAGATATAGCTTCTGCCAGGGCATCAGCCATGTCTGGATAGTCGACGCTTTGCTCTCCCTGTGTGCCGAGATCGAGTACTTCAAAGCCCAACACTTCCAGCTCCTCTTTCAGGACCATTTTCAGATCAACGCCTGCATGGTCCGCGGCAATCGCGATGGTTTCACTTGGCATGAGCGGCGGCTTCTGGATTTCGATCCGAGGCTGTCTCACACAATATATCGCAGACCTTGCCTCTGATTCCACAAGGTATCGGTATAATAGCAGGTACCGCTCGCTGGCAAGACAATCAAGCGTGCGAACGGCAGATTTGTTTGATTGCCAATTTCGGTTTGTCGAAGTCAACGGACAACGAGTGTCCATTAGCCAAATTTCCGAATGACCACGGTATTACCGCCCATGGTCTCTAATTTCGTGCTTAATACGCCAAATATCCTAGAGCCGGATTCTACCAAGATGCTGTTGACTATCAAATTCGGTAAGGAAAATTGATTGGATTTTGAGTATTTTTGGTATATACACAGCCCACCATAGAGTTTAATACTGCATTGTCGAACTAGCAATTTGACTTGACTGGTTTGGTATGCCAAATAATACCCAAAATCACAAAAGGCTCCGAGAATAGGGGAAGAGAATGAGTGAAGAGTCCAAGTCCTCGCTTACCGAAGAAGACATGCTTCATATGACGACGGAGATGGTGTCGGCGTATCTCAGCAACAACGTGCTGCAGGCTGCACAGATCCCGGATGTCATTAAAACTGTTCACAGCTCATTGCAGGAAATCAGCACCGCCGGTGCGGGCGGCGAGAAAGAAGCACAGAAGCCGGCGGTTTCCATTCGCCGGTCTATAACACCGGATTTCATAATCTGTCTCGAGGACGGTAAAAAGCTCAAAATGCTGAAACGCCACCTGAGGACCACCTACAATTTGACGCCGGACGAGTACCGCGCCAAATGGGGCTTGTCCCCGGACTACCCGATGGTCGCGCCAAACTACGCCAAGCAACGCTCGGATTTTGCCAAGTCCATCGGTCTTGGCCGTAAAGGTCAGGGCGGGCGTACGGGCTGACCCAACACACGGCCTGATACAACACCGGACGCGCCCTTGGTCGGGCGCGTCATTTTTTGTCCTGGATCTCGAAACGGCGACACATCCAAGACAAAAAGAAACGGCCCGGCGGGGTAAGCCGCCAGGCCGCAAGATAACTGGAGCGCGTAAACGCTAACCGCGCTTATTTTTCCGCGTACTTACCATTTTTCCAAACGTACCAGACGTACTCAGGGTCTTTCACATCACCCTTGTTGTCGAAGTTCAACTTGCCGATGACGGTTTCGTAGGTGCCGCCACGCAGAACCTTCGAAAGGGCTTTCATCTTGAGGCTTTTGGCGCGTTTAGTCGCCTCGGCCCACACCTGGATCGCAGCGTAGGTATAAAGCGTGTAGCCCTCGGGGTCGTATTTGTCTTTCAAGAACCGAGCCACCACGGCCTTGGCCTGAGCCTTCTTGCGAGGATCGGGCTGGAAAGTCATGAGGGTGCCCTCACCGGCCGGGCCGGTGATTTTCCAGTACTCGTCGGTGACCAGTGCGTCGCCGGAGATGAGCTGGGGCTTGTAGCCTTGCTCGTGCGCCTGGCGGATCATCAAGCCTGCCTCGGTGTGGTAGCCGCCAACATAGAACGCAGCGATACCAGCCGCCTTCATCTTGGAGATTAGCGCCGAGTAGTCTTTCTCTCCTGCGGTGTAGGCCTCGTACATGGCCTCCTTGCCGCCTGCGGCACGCAAGTTCTTGCGGGTCTCGTCGGCGAGGCCTTTACCGTACGCAGTCTTGTCATGAAGGATGGCAATCTTCTTGCCCTTGAACGCCGAGGCGAGGAACCTGCCAGCGACGATGCCTTGCGCGTCGTCACGACCGCACACGCGGAACACATTAATCCAGCCCTTCTTCGCGGCCGCTTCGGTCAATGCCGGATTGGTCGATGCCGGCGAGATCTGCAAAACGCCATTTTCGGCATAGACCGCTGAGGCGGGGATCGAGGAGCCCGAGCAGAAATGCCCGGCGACGAAAGCGACCTTCTGGCTAACCAACTTGTTGGCCACGGCAACAGCCTGCTTCGGATCGCAAGCGTCGTCACCAATGATCAGCTTAACCTTCTGGCCAAGGACACCGCCCTTTGCGTTCAGATCCTTCACGGCCATCTCGGCGCCACGCTTCATCTGCTCGCCGAAGGAGGCATACTGTCCCGTCATCGGACCAACGGTCGCGATCGAGACCTCGGCATTCGCGGCAGTGAACGATGCAGCGGTGGCTGCAGCAACCACGACAAGCGAACTTTTCCAATTTCGCATTTCCATTACTCTCCCTGGTTCATCAGTGTGCCCTGTTTCGCCAAACTCGTGTCTGCCTCGGACAAAGAGCAGCACAGTACCCTGATAGTAGAAAATCGCCGCTGTGTTGCGGCTTAGCGTGGGACTCTATCACGCCTCCCTTGTGCGGCAAACGATATAGTTAGCGAATGGTTAACATCACAGTCCGATCTCGTCGGCGTCGCTTTGGGCCCGACGTAATCGGTTATCTCTTCTCGCGCCAGCCGAATGGGCTAGACCGCTCATAGAGCCACGGATACTGCGATACCATCTTGCTGGTCTGGGTAAATCGGTAGGCAAGAAACGTCATCGTGATGATAATAGCGGTGTCGATCAGATAACCCGACAAGAGCCACAATATCTCTGATTTTTCCTCGTTGAACAGCCCCCAGGTCAGAAATCGGTCAGCGCAGCCGAGCAACAAGCTGTAGGGCAGCAACTGCCACATCGGTTTCCAACCCCTGGCCAGCCCTTGGCCTGTCATCCACGACGTAAATCCCATCAAAACGATGGTTATGCCGATGAACACAGGCAATGTTGCGCCAAGGATCGGTATCATTTGAGCCTCGCTTCATCCACGATCAGTGGCCGCCTTCGAGGTAGGCTGCGCGAACCTCCTCGTTTGCCAGAAGCTCCTTGCCGGTGCCAGAAAAAAGGATGCGCCCGTTGGCCATCACGTAGCCGCGGTCGGCAAGGTTGAGCGCGTGATGGGCATTCTGTTCGACCAGGAACACCGTCGTGCCGGCCTTGTTGATCTCGCTAATGGTGGCGAAGATCTGTTTCACGAAGATTGGCGCTAGGCCAAGCGAGGGCTCGTCTAGCAGCAAAAGCCGGGGGCGGCTCATCAGGGCCCTGGCGATGGCGAGCATTTGCTGCTCGCCGCCGGAGAGCGTCCCACCACGTTGATCCTTGCGCTCAGCAAGTATCGGAAACAACGCGAAGGCGCGCTCGACATCTTTCTCGAAATATTCGTCCGCTGCCGTCGTGGCACCGAGTTGGAGATTCTCCATCACCGTCATGCGCGGAAAGATGCGCCGGCCTTCGGGCGCCTGGGCTACGCCCATGCGGATGATCTCGTAGGTGGAACGCCTGGTTATGTCGGTGCCGTCGAAATCGATACGGCCGATCTGAGCGCGGGGATTGCCGCAGATGGTCATCAAAAGGGTTGATTTTCCGGCCCCGTTGGCGCCGATCAGGGTGACGATCTCGCCCTTCTTAACCTCGACGTCGACGCCGCGTACTGCTTCGATATTTCCGTAGAATGTATGGACACCCGAGATCGACAGCATGTCCCGGCCCTCACATTTTCTTCGAGGGCGGAGAGCCGGCCGATCCTGCGGTCTCCGGCCCCGCCCCTTGGGGCGGAAGTTCTTCTTCCTCCTCCTCGCCCAGATAGGCGCGGATAACGGCCGGATCGTTGCGCACGAATTCGGGTGTGCCGTCGGAAATCTTGCGGCCGTAGTCGAGCACGATGATGTGATCGGAAATCCCCATTACGACGCTCATATCGTGCTCGATGATCAACACGCCGATCTTGTGCTCGTCGCAAATGAATTTGAGCATCTCGCGTAGATTCGTCGATTCGCGCGGATTGAGGCCGGCAGCTGGCTCATCAAGGCACAACATTACCGGATCGGTGCACATGGCGCGCGCGATCTCCAGCCGCCGTTGGGCGCCGTAGGGCAGATTTCCCGCCTCCAAATCAGCACGATCGATAATGCCGATCTTGTCGAGCCAGTATTTGGCTTGGTCTACGGCGGCTTTCTCGGCGCGGCGATAGCCGCTCCACCCTACAAGACCGAGCACCGTATAGCCCGATGCCCGCATTAGCTTGTTGTGCTGGGCGACGATCAAGTTCTCCAACACGGTCATTTTAGGGAAGAGGCGTATGTTCTGGAAGGTTCGCGCAACCCGGGCACGCTGGGCAATGCGAAAACCTTCCATCCGCTCCAACAGGAAATCGCCGCTTTGGTGATGCAGGGCCAAGCGCCCGACCGATGGTTTATAGAACCCGGTCAGGCAGTTGAACACTGTCGTTTTACCCGCGCCGTTGGGTCCGATGATCGCCGTGATTTCCCGGTCGTAAGCTTCGAACGACACGTCATCGATGGCGACCAGCCCACCGAAGCGCATCGTCAAATGCTCGACGCCGAGCAGAGATCGCCGGCCCGGTATCGATGCCTCGGCTGCCTTCATTCCGCGGCCTCCGGCGATGCCTTACCGTGCCTACCGCGCTTCCCGAACAATCTCAGTGTCGGCTCGCGATGGGCGATCAATCCCGATGGCCGCCACAGCATGATCAGCACCATGGCGGCACCGAAGGCAAGCATGCGGAATTGTTGTAGATCGCGGAACAACTCGGGCATGCCGATTAGCAGAACCGCGCCGAGGACCACGCCGAGCTGGCTGCCCATGCCGCCCAGGACAACGATCCCGAGGATGAGCGCCGACTCGATGAAGGTGAAACTCTCGGGGCTGATGAATCCCTGCCGTGTCGCAAAGAACGATCCGCCGAAACCCGCGAACATGGCGCCGATGGAGAAAGCGGTCAGCTTGGTGCTTGTCGGGTTGATGCCGAGCGAGCGGGAAGCAATTTCGTCCTCGCGCAGCGCTTCCCACGCCCGGCCGACGGGAAGCCTGCGAATGCGTAAGGTGAACAGGTTGGTGACCAGCGCCATGGCCAGGATCAAGTAGTAGAGAAAGACGATCCGCTGGATGGGGTCGAATTCGAGGCCCATCAGCTCGTTGAACGCGATCACCCCGTCGGGTGGGGCGGCAGTGAACGGATAGCCGAAGAAGGAAGGCCTCGGGATGCCGCCGAGCCCATCGGGGCCCTTGGTGAAACTGTACCAGTTGAGGAGAATGATCCGGACCATCTCGCCGAAGCCGAGGGTGACGATCGCAAGGTAGTCGCCGCGCAGGCGCAGGACCGGGAAGCCGAGGATAATGCCGGCTGTCGCCGCCATCAGTCCGGCAAACGGCAAAGCCACCCAGAATCCGACTCCCGCGTACTGAGCGAGCAGGGCGTAGCTGTATGCCCCCACGGCATAGAAAGCGACATAACCCAGATCGAGCAGCCCGGCGAGCCCGACCACGATGTTGAGGCCCCATCCGAGCATCACATAGGTGACCACCAGTATGGCGATATCCATAATATGATTGTCGGAAAACGGCAGCCAAGGCAGGACCAGCGCGAAAAGGATAAAGATCGGCCCGAGATAGATGGTAAACTTGTGTAGCCACCCGCCATATTCGCGGACCCGGTCTTTTTTCTCCGCCGGTTTCGCGTCTGACGCGGCACGGAATCCCCGAATGGCGAAGACCAGCGTCACTGCCATTACGATCCACATGACGATGGGGTTCTTGAAGGGAAGGAATTGTTTTAGGGCCTTACCGGTTTCTTCTATACCGACCAATCCGAACAAGGTCTCCGAGAGCAGAACAACGAGCATGACGGCCGCGAGGGGAAGACAGATCAAAACGACGGGCCGGGGTCGCCCCTCGCGCAATAGGATCAGTGCAACGCGGCCGGAAAAGGCGAATATGCAGGCGAACAGAACGTCCCAGAAGCGCCCGATCAAGGCGAAACCTCCAGGCACGTCGCGAACTTCGATGCCGACCATGAGAACGGTCAAACCCAGCATCACCAGCGCGATGACTCCCGCCTCTTTGAAGATCTTGACCCAATCGAGTGGCCGGCGCGTAGCGGTCGCCAGCGGAGCGATTTCGGCGGCGGCGCCCATCGGCTATACTTTCTCGATGTCGGGTTTGCCGAGCAGTCCGGTCGGCCGGAAGATCAGCACCAGAATGAGAATCGAATAGGCCGCCACATCCTTGTACTCAATAGTGAAGTAGCCCGACCAGAAGGCCTCGATGAGGCCGATCAGGAGCCCCCCCAGCATCGCCCCCGGAACCGAGCCGATGCCGCCCAGAACGGCGGCGGTGAAAGCCTTGAGCCCGGCTAGAAAGCCGATGAAGAAATCGATCGCGCCATAGCGCATCAGGAAGATCAGCCCGGCCACCGCCGCCAGCGCGGCGCCCATCACGAAGGTGAGCGAGATCGTCCGGTCGACATTGATGCCGAGCAGCGCGGCCATGCCCTGGTCCTGCTCGCAGGCGCGCTGCTCCCGCCCCAGGGACGTCCTGGAGATGATCACCGTGAACACCACCATGAAAACAATGAACAGCACGAAGATGAGCATCTGCAGATAGCTTAAGAGAACGGTGTATTCGCCCTTGCGCATCAATTCGACGCCGCCGCGGATGATCGGCTGAATCGGCTTGTTCCGTGCGCCCTGCAGCAGCTGGACGTAGTTTTGCAGGAAGATCGACATGCCGATCGCGGTAATCAGGGCGGCGAGCCGGGGCGAGCCGCGCAGCGGCCGGTAGGCGATGCGCTCGAGCGTCCAGCCATAGACCGGCACCAGTATCATGGTAATGAGAAGAACGATCAGGATCGCCAAGGGCACGTAGGTGATGCCGGCAAGGCCAAGGAGCAGGAACGAGATCAACGAGATGAACGCCCCGATCATGAAGATTTCGCCGTGAGCGAAATTGATCATGCCGATGATCCCATAGACCATCGTATAACCGATGGCGATCAATCCGTAGATCGATCCCAGCGACAGGCCGTTGATCAGCTGATCAACGAAATATTCAAAGCTGCCTTGCATTGAACCTCCTGCGACGCCGGCGCAAGCACAAGCCCGTAGGCCGCGAAATCGGCGGCCGCAAAGCTATGGCGTTGTCGTGGCAGACCGTCGGCGGGCAGATGCCGCGGCAGGTATGCTGCGAATCGATTTCGGCTCTGTCGATTGGGCAGAATAGACCCTGCAACACTCACCCCCCGGTAGCTCCCATTCCCGCCCGCTGGATCGTTTGCACGCCAAGCGTGACCGGGGCGGGTGATATCGTAGCAATCCGTTCCCGGCAAGTACAAATTGTTTTTGGGATAGAACTCGTGAGACCAGCCAGCGCCGGACTTGCTCTTGTGACGTTGCCCAACCAACAGATTTGGCCGGGTCGAGTCTTACAACGATCGCCCGCTTTTTTTCAGGACGAATGCGAGTTTTCGGACGGCGGCACGCTTTAGCGCTTCCTCGCCGGCGTTGGGCGAGCCGACGATTGAGACTTCGATCAGGGTTTCGGGATCGATTGCAGCAACCTTCACCGCATTGCCTATTTGCTGGATTTCGATCAAGATTTCGTTCGAGCCTGGCATCGCGTGGGCTCCGCCTCGCATTCAATCGATAGAATCGATATTCTCACCGCGTCAGGCTGACCTGACGCACGTTTTGAATTGTATAGGCTAGCAAACATACTATTAAGATTTCCTGCCCGCGCGAAAAGATCGGTCGTGGGCCCTGGTTGGAAAAGGGTGCGACAGGCTGGTTCTTGGCGCGGCATTACTTTAGTTATAAAATAAATGAACCATTGAACCGGCCTCAAGACGGTCGGATCACACGTTCAGCGGAGATCAAGATGTCGCCAGCCAAAGCCGCAGCCAAGCAAAAGGACTCCGGGGCGAGCGCCAAGCCCGCCGCCATGGCCTCGTTCACGTGGGAAGACCCGCTTCTGCTCGACGATCAGCTCAACGAAGAGGAGCGTTTGGTTCGCGATGCCGCGCGCGACTATTGCCAGGACAAGCTGATGCCGCGGATTGTCGAGGCTAACCGCAACGAGCGGTTCGACCGCGAGATCATGAACGAAATGGGCGCGCTCGGCTTCCTGGGATCGACCATACCCGAGACCTACGGCGGGGCCGGCGCAAGTTATGTCATTTACGGTCTCGTCGCCCGCGAGGTTGAACGGGTCGATTCCGGCTATCGCTCGGCGATGAGTGTGCAATCGAGCTTGGTCATGTACCCGATCTACGCCTACGGCGACGAAGCGCAGCGTACCAAGTACTTGCCCAAGCTCGCGACCGGCGAATGGGTCGGCTGTTTCGGACTGACCGAGCCCGATCACGGATCGGACCCCGGCGGCATGAAGACACGGGCTAAGAAAACTGAAGACGGCTATCGACTCAACGGCGCAAAGATGTGGATCACCAACTCGCCCATTGCTGATGTCTTTGTTGTCTGGGCCAAGAACGACGATGGGGTGATTCGCGGCTTCATCCTGGAAAAAGGCATGGAAGGCCTTTCGGCCCCCAAGATCGAGGGCAAGTTCAGCCTGCGCGCCTCAATCACCGGCGAAATCGTGATGGACGACGTGTTCGTACCGGCGGAAAATCTGCTGCCCAACGTCAAAGGGCTCAGCGGACCGTTCGGCTGTCTCAACCGCGCCCGTTACGGCATTTCCTGGGGCGCACTGGGTGCGGCAGAATTCTGCTGGCACGCTGCCCGCCAATACACGCTCGATCGCAAGCAGTTCGGCCGCCCGCTCGCCGCCAATCAGCTTGTCCAATTAAAGCTTGCAGATATGCAAACCGAGATCACGATCGGCCTGCAGGCTTGCTTGCGGCTCGGGCGGCTGTTCGACGATGGTCGCGCCTCGGCCGAATTGATCTCAATGCTGAAGCGGAATTCCTGCGGCAAGTCGCTCGATATCGCACGCACCGCCCGCGATATGCACGGCGCCAACGGTATTGCCGATGAGTTTCACGTAATCAGACACGTAATGAATCTCGAAACCGTGAATACCTATGAAGGCACCCACGACATCCATGCCCTCATCCTAGGCCGAGCCCAAACCGGCATTCAGGCCTTCACCGGCGGGTAGGGCACAGCAACAAAGACCGCTATACAGGCAAGTCGTCAAAGGTTGCAATGCCGTCGCAATTTAAGGTCATGGATTGCTTCTTTAGCCAGCGATCGTCCGACTTCGGAAAGTCCTTGCGATTATGTACGCCGCGGCTTTCTGTACGGCGCATCATGAATTGCCGCATCACGTCGGCCAACTTCAGGGAGCGTTTGTAACCGGCTATCCTGGTTCCGCCGGCAAGGTCGTTCCACCCGAACTCCTCAGCTTCCTCCCGCCACTCCACCAAGCTCTCGCCCATTGCAGCGAGGCTATGTTTATCGCGGAGTGGGCCTAGTGACAGCTGTGATCGGTTGCGTAGAACCGACATCGCCGCGCCGACATCAAATTGCCGCCCGTATTTAGACAACTCGAAATCAATCGAGGGTCTTGTAAGCGAACCGCGATTTTGTGCCCGACTCGCAGCGTTGCGGCCCGCGATGCAGCCGAACGTGACCGCTTCGGCCAGCGCCGCGCCACCGTGCCGATTGGCACCATGCATTCCACCAGCGACCTCGCCGATAGCGTAGAGACCGGGCACCGCAGTCTCGCACTCTACATTCGTTCGGACACCGCCGATCGTATAGTGGGCGATTGGAGCCACGCGGACCAACCTCTCTCTGAAATTGCCGATGTATTTCTCCAGGTATAGTTTGGTCAGTGATCCCTCGTCCCACGCCTTCGGATCGGTAGCTGAGAAATCAACATGGACCGTCTGCCCGGCCATGATTTCCCGCTGCATGGCCACCGAAAGATGGTCCCAGTTGTCAAAGTCGCCCAGTGTTTGGGCGCCATCGAAATGCTTCTGCAGCAGGTCCTCGCCCGATCCGTTGACGATGCGGCCACCCGGCGGAAAATCTGGATAGATAAAAATCGCCGGTAAGCCTTCTTCGGCAAGGGCCAGCGGGTAGAACTGGATGAACTCCATATCTATCAGCACGGCGCCGGCCTCCAGGGCCAGGGCCTGGCCATCGCCAACAATGCCCGGCGGGTTGTCGGTAAACTCATAGAGGCCCTGCACGCCCCCGGTCGCGAGCACGATAGCGCCGGCGGTGATCGAGACTGGCCGGCCGTCGATGATTGCTGCAACCGTTGGTCCTTCGGGCAATATTCTGAGAGCCTCACCCCTCACTCGTTCGATAGGGGCGGCCGTCACCGCTTTGAGAAGGCCCGTAAAGAGTGAAGTTCCGTGGGTGGCGGAGAACTCCATCACCACCGAGGTCATGTCACGAATGCCTTTGACACTATAGTCCTCGCCCACGAGGTCACGCCCGCGGCGACCCACGGCGCGGCGCGCCCGCAGGCCCCGTGGAGCGTCATCGACGAGAATATTGCAGCGCTCGATGACAGCGCTGATCTCTTTCGGGCCCTCCTCCAGAAAGCGATCCAGTAAAGCCAGATCGCACAGCCCCTTGCCGGTCACTTCGGTCAACGCCTTGCGAAGTTCACCGCGACCGAACCGTCCGGCGACCGGGAATGTGAGAAACCCAGTCGAGATCGCCGTTGTTGCGGCACCCTTTGCGAGCTGCATCACCCGCACGCCGCGGTCGGAAGCAGTCAAAGCGGCTGCGTGCCCGGCGGCGCCACCACCGAGCACCAGCACATCGGTTTCTATGCCCTCAATGTCGCCCACGCTCATTACCTATCCGCTTTGCGTCCGCTATTCGAACGGCAATAGAACCGTCGAGCCGGTCGTCCGTCGCTGCTCAATGTCTCGGTGTGCCTGGGCTACGGATCGCAGTGGATAAACCTGTCCAATCCGCGCCTTCACCACGCCGCTCTCCAAGGCATTGAACAGCTCGCGCGCACTGGTCTCTCGATCCACCTTATCGGCCATATAGTGCATCAGAGTCGGCCGGGTTAGCACCAGCGACCCGCGCGCCCCCAAATCCTCGATCACGTCCACCGGGTCGGGGGCGCCTGATGCGTGTCCGTAGCTGACCAACATGCCCATGGGACGCAAGCATTCGAGAGACTTCTGAAATGTGTCCTTACCAATCGACTCGTAGACGACATCGCACCCCATTCCGTCGGTGACTTCCCGTACCGTCTTGGCGAAATCGTCGCGCCCGAGGACGACGGAATAGTCGCAACCGTTTGCTGCCGCGAGTTCGGCTTTTTCATCGGTACTGACGGTGCCAACAATGGTGGCGCCAAGTTTCTTGCCCCACTGACAAAGTATCAGGCCCATGCCCCCAGCCGCGGCGTGCACGAGAATGGTATCGCCGAGGCCCACCCGATAGGTTCGTCGGAGCAGGTATTGTGCCGTCATTCCCTTCAGAACGACGGCTGCAACAGTTTGATCGTCGACGCCGTCGGGCACCGCGAGCAGTTTTTCAGCCGGATAGTTCCGCATCTGGGCATATGCGCCGTGTGGTGGCAGAAGGTATGCGACCCGATCTCCGCGCGCAAAATCGGAAACGCCCGGCCCGACCTCCTCGACCACACCACCCCCCTCAAAACCGAGGATAAGAGGCAATGCCGGCACCGGCCACGGGTGCGGCAAGCCGCGGCGGTGATAGGTATCTACGTAGTTGACGCCGATTGCCGTATTCCGGACTTGCACCTCTCCCTCGCCCGGCGGAGCGAGTTCGATCTCTTCCCAACGAAAAACCTCAGGGGGACCCTTCTCATGGATTACTGCTGCCATCGCCATAGCCTGCCCTCTTCTTTGCGCGTTTGCCGGGTTGCCTGGAAGCGCAAGAGTTATGCGGCGACGGATTTCATGAAGTTCTCGACTACGGTCAGAAAATAGACCGGTGTTTCGGCCATCGGATAGTGGCCACTGCCGCTCAACAACTCGATTTTGGCGGAACGGTACCAAAGGCAGATTGTCTCGCGCATCGCATCGACGGTGAACGCCTCGAAATCATGCTCGCCGACGATGATCAAAACAGGTGTGGCGACATCTTTCAGCTGCGAGGAAAAGTCCTCTTGGGTCCACATCTGCAAGAATTCGAGAAACGCCTCTGGATCAACCGATTTTCGGAATTGTTGGAGCTTTGCATCGTACCAACGCTCGCTCAGACGCTCACTGGTTACCATCTTGGCTACGGTCTTCCATTTGTCGTCATCCGTAGCGGCACCTTTGAACAGGGCTTCACCATCGGCATCGAGCGGGACACCTGATGCCGGAACAGGCGTCACCGCAACCAGTGAGCTAACCCGGCCTGGAGCGTCGAGCGATACGCGCTGCGCGATCATGCCGCTCATCGAATGCCCAATCACATGAAAACGCTCCCAACCAAGTGAATCGGCAAGTGCGATCACATCTCCCGCCGCCTCAACCGCAGTGTGTTTGCCCGCGATGTCGCGCGATTGGCCGTAGCCGCGATGATCCATGAACGCATATGTGAAGCTGTCCGTATCGAGAAATGGCAGCAATCCGTCATAGCTAGCCCGGGTAGACATCCAGTCGTGCATCACAATCACGTGCTCGGATCCGTTTCCGACAATCTCATGCCCTACCGTCATTATTTTCTCCCTTACCTATTTGCGTGCTGATACTCTGCCCTATGGCAGAATTTGCCGCCGCATAATTAGGGATATTATGCTAGTATGTAATTCATTGACTAGTACGCACATATAGAGCATATAGTATCCTTTTGGATACTAAGGGTAACATCAGATGTCTAAGCGACGCCATCGAAGCGAACTCAATCTTGCGAATTGTCCAGTAGAAGCCGCGCTGAACGTTATCGGCGGGAAATGGAAATCGGTGATTCTATTCAGGCTCTCGGAGGGAACACTGCGGTTCAATGAAATGCATCGGTTGCTGCCAAATACAACGCAGCGCATGCTAACCAATCAGCTACGCGAACTTGAGCGGGATGGAATGATCAACCGGAAGGTCTATGCGCAAGTGCCGCCAAAAGTAGAATACTCACTCACGGAGCTTGGTTGGACTCTCGAGCCGTTGCTGGCTAATCTTTGGGATTGGGGTAAGACCCAAATCCTTCCGCGAATGCCGGAGGAAAAAAACACCACTGAAGAAGCGATCAAGGAACCGGTTTGAACTGCGGAACTCGCGCGTGTGACTAGTCTGAGGTTCAATTTGTAGCCGACAGAAACGTTTCGCATATCTGCTCGATTTCTCGCGCCGCGATAGGCTCGCCGGTTAGGCCGCAGCGTGGGACGCCTTCCTGGCCGCAAATATTGCCGCTAAAGTGTCCGCATTCTGGGCACACACCGAATGGTTTAAAGCCACACTCGCCTTGTAGTTTCTTCACATATTGCGAAAGGACGCGCGTAGCAGTTGTGATTTCGTCAGACATTTCTGCAGCGGCGGCTTCGAGATGCCACAAAGGATCTCTAGTCAACATCACCCGCCCAGCCTCGGTTAATACGAGCCGGACTACGCGTCGATCCTTGGTCTCCGCGATCTTGCGAATATACCCTTTTATCTCCAGCGACTTCAGGGTTTGCGAAATCGTGCCTTTGGTCGTGCATAGATAATCCGCCAATGCACTCGGCTTGCACGTAGCTGGTTTTGCTCGGCTGATGAATCGGAGCGCGCCCCACTGTGCGGGGTTCAGCCCGTCCGTGAATTGCAAATTATGGACAGCTCTTCCCAATCGATCAAGCAAATATGCCAAGCGTTCGGCCATGGTTTATCTCGTTAGCCCTACATTTAATATCGACTCGAAATTAATATTGCGCGCCGATACTGCGTACGATATAGTTTCGCCTCGACATTAGTCAACGAGGTCATCGAGGCCTCCATACTTGTAATATTGGAATTGCCAAACCATGGCATCAATAAACCGGACCCAGACCGATCGCAGCGATCGCCGATATATCGCCGCGGCCATGCAGGCGCCAATCCTCGAACGCCAGGTTGAAGTCGATCTCGCGCGGCGTTGGCTGGATGATCGGGACGAGTCCGCGCTTCACGGCCTTGTCGAGGCCCACGCACGCCTTGTCGTGCGTATCGCCGCTGGATTTCGCGGCAGCGGATTACCGATGGCAGATCTGGTCCAGGAAGGAAATATCGGTCTGATGGACGCCGCAGAGCGGTTCGACCCCGAACGCAATGTACGTTATTCGACCTACGCGACTTGGTGGATCGTGGCGGCGATTCAGAACTATATCTTGCGTAATTCCTCAATCGTTCGCGCCGCTACAACGCCCAAGCAGCGCCGATTATTTTTCAATCTTCGCCGATTGCGTGCGCGGCACGCCGCGCGCTTCGATGGCCGACTTTCGACAGACGAACGCGAGATTATCGCCGAGAAGCTCGGGGTTTCAGTGATCGATGTCGAGAGAATGGAGGCTCATGTCGGCAAATCCGATCAGTCGCTCAATTCACCGATCGGTGAGGAAGACGCCATCGAGCAGATAGATTTGCTGGCCGACACCTCGCCATCACCGGAGGATATTTCCTCGGCGACAAGCAGCAAGCAAGCCCGCTCCGAATGGGTTAACCAGGCGCTCGAACGTCTTACCCCCCGCGAGCGGCAGATCATTGCAAGCCGCTTTCTAAAAGACCGGCGGAATACTTTAGCTGAGATTGGTGAGAGTTTTGGCGTCAGCAAGGAACGCATTCGCCAAATTGAAGGCCGGGCGCTCAAGAAGATGCGCGCAACTCTGCGAGAGTTAGTCGATCAACCTGAGGAACTGCTGGACGACTGATTATCTTGTCGTTAGGCCGCTTTTGGCTTCATCTGAAGCGAACCCGGGTGGCTCGCGGCTCGCGTCCAGAACTGCTCCAGCGTTTGCAAAGTTTTGTTGAGCGCCTGCAATTCCTCAACCGGCATCACCCCATCGACTAGCGTCTTAGCATGCGCGGAGAACACCACCTGAAGCTGCTCCGCCAGATGTTTTCCCTTGTCCGAGAGGCGAACCCGTACAGAACGCCTGTCTCGCGGTGAGCGCTCCTGCTCAACATACCCGTTCTCAACCAACTTTTTGAGATTGTATGTGACGTTTGTGCCGAGATAGTAGCCTCGCGCCGTCAGCTCTCCGACAGTCAACTCGTCCGATCCAATGTTGAACAGGATCAAGCCTTGAACGTTGTTGATGTCGTCCACGCCGGCACGGTCGAGCTCGCTGCGCAAAACATCGAGGAATTGGCGGTGCAATCGCTCGATCAGGCTAAAGGATTCGCGATATACATGGTCCACAGCAGCTATCCCTTAAGTTGGGGTTCGAACCAAAACTTAGAGCCAGCAACGTTAAAATTCCCTTAAATACCGAGGACTTAAAGCGCCCGGCTAACGATGCCAGGCGTTAGCCATCGAACCTACGCCTTCGCCAGTGCTTGACTATCGCCCCAACTGTTCGATGGATGTTAGGGTAGGCGTTGGATCTGACAGCACTGGGTGCGGTGTGAGGGACCAGTTTGTGGGTACATTTACGATCGGACGCGATGAGACGAACGATATCGTTATCGAAGATACTTCGGTGTCGCGGCAACACGCCCGGGTCGAGGATCTCGGCCGCGGCCGCTTTCTGATTGTTGATCTGCAAAGCGCTAACGGTTGCTTCGTCGAGCATGACGACAATTGGCGACAGTTCGGCGAAGCAGAGGTTACAGCCAGCGAAAACCTGCTTCTCGGCGATCACCAAACCACCGCTCGTGAGTTGATCCAGCGTATCGCCAAGCCCCGCCAACCCGGCGCGACGGTCATGGCGGAAGCCGAAGAAACCCAGCGCGGATTCCAAGGCAACGAACGCAACATCGAACTAGGTAAAAATGTCGGCGGGAGATCGTGGGCTTGGTGGAAACTCCGGCCCGAATATCAAAAGATTGCGGCAATCGCCGCCGCTGCGGTTCTTGGGCTGCTGATCGTCATTGCCGCGACAATCGGGCTCCTGAAGGGCGTATAGTCGCGAAATGGACGCCAGAGACGCGGCATCGCTGACCTGGGACGCGTACTACCGCAATACGACGGATCGCGGCCCACGGGAGACCACATTATTCGCGCTCGATCGCTTTGAGAAAGAGCCAGTGGGGGCATCGAAATTATTTCGCCCTCTGGCTCTCGATCTGGGCTGCGGAAGCGGCCGAGATACCATCGAAATATTGAACCGTGGCTGGCGAGTATTGGCAATCGACGGGGAGCCCGCTGCGCTCGAGCAATTACGCTCTCGCCGGGAATTGCCTTCCGAGCCCTGGCTGGAAACCCGTCTCGCACGAATTGAAGATACCACGCTTCCCGGTGCTCTGTTTATCAATTCCAGCTTTGCGCTCCCGCTTTGCCCTCCCGAATTATTTTTCCCTCTTTGGTCGCGAACCGTCGCCGCCCTGATGGCAGGTGGACGTTTTGCCGGGCAATTCTTCGGGGAACGGGATAGTTGGGCAGACCCTGAAACGGGCAAGACGGGCATAACATTCCTCGCGCGACGACAGGCCGAGGATTTGCTATCCTGCCTGAAAGTCGAATACTTCGCGGAAGAAGATGGCGACTCGACGACACCGCGCGGCAAGACCAAGCACTGGCATATCTTCCATGTGGTTGCCCAAAAGCTTTGAGCGATCGAAAATCGAATCACATCCAGATCAATAGCCGAGGGCCGGTAGCCAATTTCGTCAGCTCAAATTGCGCGCAAGCACCCAAAACCGCAACGCCGCCTCAATGGCGGCGCGGTCGACAACCGTGGCCGATTTACCCAGGCCGGATCAGCCTCGGCGCCAAGCCTCGGTGCTCTTGCACTTTGGGCAAATTCGATTGTGCGCCCCGTCAGAGGGAAAGCGCGAACTGCACATCAGGCATTTGCGCTCTTTCTGAGGTTCGATCTCGAATGCTTCTTGGATTTGTTCCTGTGTCTCCATAACTCCAGACCCTTGCCACCCCCCGGATGCCGTGCATTTTATGCACGTGCGGAAAAACCTTTTATAGTAGTTATTTGTGCCTGTAAACAATGCGACCTTTTGTCAGGTCGTACGGCGTCATCTCAACGTCCACTTTGTCGCCCGCTAGGATGCGGATTCGAAATTTGCGCAGCTTGCCGGCCGCGTGAGCGATAATCTCGTGTTCGTTCTCAAGCACAACGCGAAACATTGCATTTGGCAATACTTCTGTGATCTCTCCGGTAAACTTTATTGCCTCTTCCTTTGCCATCGCATCTCCTTTCAATTAATTGAACCGTAGGCCCTAGCGCAACCGAATTATTCGTCGACGACCATCTCAAATAAGACGGTAAGCCAGCAGAAAGCACTCACTGGACTAGGGACCGCTAGATCCCAAGGCGAGCGCCAATCGAGACCGGTGGTACGAGCTTTCAGGTCGCACTAAGAAAGTAGAAGTCCAAGCGATCCAATGCAAGGGCATGATCAATTTGGCCCAATTCACTTACTCTCTCAAACATCGCCACCGTCACAATATCTACTAGATTTCATTCAACATTTAGCGATTTTCTCCCGCGTGAGAACCACCTCGACAACGGAAAACTGCATCACGGTTTCTGATTTTTGATTGATTGCCGTGACTGTGAGTGTGACGTAGCCGCGATCATCACGGGTACGCGACAACCGCGCATGGGTAACCTCGAATTCCAGATGAATGAAATCACCGGGACGAACCGGTTTTATCCAGCGAAGCTTATCAAGCCCCGGAGAACTGATTCCCCCATTTCGAAGGAACCCTTCGTCTACAGCCTTTTTGAAGGTTGCGCAGATTACGTGCCAGCCACTGGCGATGATGCCGCCGAACATCGTTTTCTCGGCTTCCAGAGGATCGACGTGAAATCGTTGGGGATCGTATTGGCGCGCAAACGTAATGATCTCCTCCTCGCTGAAGGATACCGGGTCGGTTTTGAACCGGTCTCCGACTTCGAAATCTTCGTAGTACTGCTCCTCTCCCCAATCTTTGAACACCGTCCCTCCCCTACCCGGTCGCCGCCGGACGCTAGCAGGTCCGGGGTCGCGAAGGGAGGGGGAGGGGGTGAGCGCAGCCGTGGCGACGCAGCGGCAGGTACCAACTAATAAGCGAGCAGCCGAAGAAGAATGCGGGCTCGATCTATCGGATTGAACATCCGTCAACCGGGGGCCGTTTACTTCGCCGGCTCGAAAGTCGCCGTGATCTTATGCCAGCGGGCACCATCGATCTCGATCGTTACCTTGCAACCGCTGGCTACCGCGGTTTGCCGCAGGAAGCGCTTCACGCCCGCCTTTCGGCCCAGTTTCTTAGTCCGGCCGATTGCCTTTGATTCATAAGTCTTCTTGATCAGTCGTCCGGCGAATTTACCATCGCTTATGCCGCAATAATTCCGAAGCAGAGCTGACAGGATGACCTCGTAGGACCAGGTTCTGTGGTCGACGCCATTGGTTATGATGCTGAAATGGGAGCGCTCCTTGCCGGCGACGAAGATCGGTTCGCGGAAGGTCTTGAACATGAATCCTTCTAACTTGCCGGGCATGGCGATGCGCTTGACAAGGCCTCTGGGAAAAAGCGTGTAGATCCCCTTTGGCTCACGATATGCGGCCTTTGCCTCGGCAAGCTGAACGCCTGCAATTACACACATGCAGATCAAGATTTGCAACCAGCGGCTCATGGCCGTTCCTTGCTAGCTGGCGACGGTCTGATGACTCTTCTGAGGCACCCCTGGCGCTGGCCTCTTCATCTGTTTGCTTTTCACTCGGCCGACACAACGAGCCCCTTCGGCAATCTCCAACACTTCCCTGGCAACGATATCGCCTTCAATCCGTGCTGATTCCGCCACGCGTATGGTATCGGCTGAGATATTCCCGATGACATGACCGCGGATAAGCGCGTGTTTGACGGCGATATTTCCGATGATCTCCGCCGAAGGCGACATATCAAGACGATCGCATTGCAGGTTGATCTCAAGTTTGCCGTGGACCTCGATCGGGCCTTCGGATTCGATGCTGCCCACCAGACGCAGCCCGGTCCCAAGAACCGTGGGAATATGTCGTTCTTCCATAGTTTACTCGTCTTCCTCCGTATCTCGAGCCGCGACCCAAGTCACCAGCAATTATGCCTCTCTCGCCAAGCTAACGCTTTCGCTGCGAACAAGTAAGAGTTAAGTCGGATATCCAGCGTCGCCCGGCTCCAAACAATCTGGTTCGACGATCCGATAGCGCGACAATGGGCGCGCGAAACATGTTTGCAGATCCCGTTTATCGACCGATCCGTTCGATCGCAGGGCTATTTGCAGCCGGCTTGACTCACGTAAGGCGTGAAAAAGACTTTGACATCTGCCTTGCTCGCATACATCCCAAAGAAAATTTTGATGTCGGCACGGCTAGCATGGTCAACGAAGAACCACTTCGCCGGCCCCTTCGCCTTGCTTGCGTAGCGGGCTCGCCAGATCACACAATCCGCGCCGCTGGCTTACTTAACGATATAAACGCTGTCGGCGAGCGCGGGTGACGAGAGCAAGACAGCAAGGATCGCTATCCCGTTCAGCAATTTAATCTGATTGCCCCGATCAATTGATTTTGGCCTCGGTTTCAAAAATCGAGAATTGAGAAATCCGATCATTCGCCCCACTTCGCGTCCTTCTATTTGGTGAATGTCACAAGTTGGGCATTCCTTCACATATTCCGTCGGTACTGCCCACCGACCTCGAAGAGCGCATGGGTTATCTGGCCGAGGGAGCAGACGCGAACCGCATCCATTAAGACAGCAAAGACGTTCTCGTCGCGCCGAACCGTGTCTTGCAGGCGTTTCAACATCGCTCCCGTCTCCTTGGCGTGACGCTTGTGGAAGGCACGCAGGCGGTCGATCTGGGCGCGCTTTTCCTGCTCGGTCCCGCGGGCAAGTTCGAGCGTCGTTTCCTGGGGCGCCGGGTCGGGATTGAGGAACGTGTTGATGCCGACGATGGGTAGCGAGCCATCGTGTTTCTCAGTCTCGTAGAGCAACGATTCGTCTTGAATCTTGCCGCGCTGGTAGCCTAGTTCCATCGCCCCCAACACACCGCCGCGTTCGGAAATTCGCTCGAATTCCTGCAAGACCGCCTCTTCGACCAGATTGGTCAACTCGTCGATGATGAATGCGCCCTGGTTGGGGTTCTCGTTGTGGGCCAATCCCCACTCTTTGTTGATGATCAACTGGATCGCCATGGCCCGCCGTACCGAGGCTGGCGAAGGCGTCGTCACGGCCTCGTCGTAAGCGTTTGTGTGGAGCGAATTGCAATTGTCGTAGACTGCGATCAGCGCTTGCAGTGTCGTGCGTATATCGTTGAAATCGTATTCCTGGGCGTGCAGCGAGCGTCCGGAAGTCTGCACGTGATACTTGAGTTTCTGTGATCTTTCGGATGCGCTGTAGCGATCGCGCATCACCGTCGCCCAAATGCGCCGGGCAACCCGGCCGAGCACCGCATATTCAGGATCCATCCCGTTCGAGAAGAAAAACGACAGGTTCGGCGCAAAGTCATCGATATCCATTCCGCGCGCCAAATAGGTCTCAACGAAGGTGAAGCCGTTCGCCAGAGTGAAAGCGAGTTGGCTGAGCGGATTGGCCCCGGCTTCGGCGATGTGATAGCCGGAAATCGAAACCGAGTAGAAATTGCGTACGCTGTGGCGGACGAAGTAGTCCTGGATATCGCCCATCACCTTGAGCGAAAACTCGGTCGAAAAGATGCAGGTATTTTGCCCCTGGTCTTCTTTCAGGATATCTGCCTGGACCGTGCCGCGGGCATTCGATAGCGTCCACGCCTTGATCTTGTCGGCTTCCTTCGCGTTAGGCTCGCGGCCTTTCTCATCGCGAAATTTGCCGATGTTTTGGTCGATCGCGGTATTAAGGAACATCGCCAGGATCGACGGCGCAGGGCCATTGATCGTCATCGAGACCGACGTCGTGGGGTCGGTCAGATCGAAACCGGAATACAGAACCTTCATATCGTCGAGAGTAGCGATCGACACTCCGGAGGTGCCAACCTTGCCATAAATATCAGGGCGTTCGTCCGGGTCCCAGCCATAAAGCGTGACTGAATCGAAGGCTGTCGACAGGCGCTTGGCAACGCTGTCCTTGGACAGGTAGTGGAAGCGTTTGTTGGTGCGTTTTGGGTCGCCCTCACCGGCAAACATGCGGGTTGGATCCTCGCCCTGGCGTTTAAAGTCGAAGACGCCGGCTGTGTAGGGGAAGCGTCCCGGTAGGTTCTCCATCAGCAAAAAGCGTAACAGCTCGCCGTGATCATGGTATCGCGGCAACGCCACCTTGGGGATAATTGATCCCGACAAGCTCCGGTATGTGAGTTTCGTTTTCACTTCGCGCTCGCGGACGCGCGAAACATACTCTTCGCCGGAGTAGCTTTCGACGATCTTGGGCCAGTTCTCGATCAATGATTTTGAGTATTCATCGAGGCTGGCGTCTTTCTCGGCCGCCAGCGCGTCCAGCGCGTCCACCGTCTTGCCTTCGCCTGCAAGCATGCGCCTTGCTTCGAGCAATTGTTGGCGCTCGCGCACGAGGGTTGCCTGTACGCTCGCATGCTCGCGATATTTCCGGGCAGTCGCGGCGATTTCGGCAAGGTAGCGGCTCCGCTCGCCCGGGATGATGGCGCGGGCCTTCGAGGAGACACGGCTCTGCGGTGCGCTCAAACGGCTCGACCATTCGGCAATCCCGCGATTATTCAACTCTTCGAGGATGCCGCAATATAGCGCCGTCACGCCATCGTCGTTGAAGCGCGAGGCGATGGTCCCGTAGACCGGCAGCGTATCCAGAGCCTGCCCGAAACATTCTCTGTTGCGCTGGACCTGCTTGCGCACGTCGCGCACCGCATCCTCACCGCCCTTGCGGTCGAACTTGTTGATCGCGACGAGGTCGGCGAAATCAAGCATGTCGATCTTTTCGAGCTGGCTCGCCGCGCCGAATTCCGGCGTCATTACGTATAGCGAGAGATCGACAAACGGCACAATTCCGGCATCCCCCTGCCCGATCCCCGACGTCTCGGAGATCACCAGATCGGCCCCAGCGGCCTTGCACGCGGCGATGGCGTCAGGCAAAGCCTCTGCAATTTCCTTGTCTGATCCCCGGGTCGCCAACGAGCGAAAGTAGATGCCAGTGTCGATCGCGTTCATTCGAATGCGGTCGCCGAGTAACGCGCCGCCGGTTTTCCTGCGGGAGGGATCGATGGCAATGATCGCAATAGCGAGCTCGGGATGGTCAAGCCGAAAACGCTGGACGATCTCATCCGTGATCGATGATTTGCCAGCGCCGCCGGTGCCGGTAACGCCGAGGACAGGCGCTTTGCTCTTGGCTGCCCGCGCCGCAATCTCGGTTCTCATCTCCGCCGGCAGGGTCCCGGCCTCGAACGCCGAGATGACCCGTGCCAAAGTCTGGTGGTATTCGCCGCCGAGGTCTTTGAGGCTTTTAGGCAGTATTTTGGTGATATCCGTGTCGGCCTGCTTCAGCATGTCGTCGATCATGCCGGTGAGCCCCATCGCCTGCCCGTCCCCGGGCGCGTAGATGCGGGCAATGCCGTAGTCGTGAAGCTCCCTGATCTCCTCGGGCACAATGACCCCACCGCCACCGCCAAACACTTTGATGTGCCCGGCACCACGCTCGTTGAGGAGATCAATCATAAATTTGAAATACTCGACGTGACCACCCTGGTAGGAACTGATGGCGATCCCATGGACGTCTTCCTGGATTGCTGCCGTCACGACCTGCTCGACCGACCGGTTATGGCCGAGATGGATGACCTCGGCACCGGCCGCCTGAAGGATTCGACGCATGATGTTGATCGCAGCGTCGTGACCGTCGAACAATGCCGCCGCAGTAACAAAGCGCAGGCGATTTTTCGCTTGGTAGCGCTTTGGTTTTGAAGGCACCGAAGTCCTTTGCGACTTTCTCTTCTCGTCGAGAATGGCGTCGTCCGGCATGATCTTCTCCAAATGGAATTCCCGCCCACCTGCCGGTACGGGAGAGCAACAGTCTAGCACATGCGTCAGGCCGTGATCACAGACTACCCGCCGTCGAGCAACAGGCAACTTGCTTGATCAGAAGGAGCCTGCAATTGAAGCTTTACGTTTACGTTAACGTAAAGCTTCAATTGCAGGCTGTCAATCTTGTTGACCGCGATGATTTTTGTATGGTCATAGGAACTGAAGCAACTTTGGCGAGCTGCTGGGTGATGTAATATTAACCATGTTGTGGTTGTCTGCTCGGTTATGGCCAGCGGTTGGGAATTGGCAGTAGTGGTCTCGCGCTCACATCTATTGAAAGGCCCGTTGCGGGTAGCGGGCGAACGGCTTAGATTCCCATTGATCGCCATGGGCGAGACATAGAGCAATTCCATGAGTCCCCGATTCCCCCGCGTCCCAACAGCGCTCGCCGCTTTCCCCCGGATCCGCATGCGGCGCAATCGCCGCGATGCATGGTCACGCGCGCTGACGGCCGAGAACACACTGAGCGCGGCCGATCTGATTTGGCCGGTCTTCGTTATCGAGGGTGATGGCATAACCGTCCCGGTCGATTCGATGCCCGGCGTCGTGCGCTATCCGATAAATCGGCTCACCGATGCGGTTGGCGAAGCAAAGGATCTCGGAATTCCGGCCATCGCCCTATTCCCGCTGGTTCTGTCTGAACGCAAGGACGAAGACGGAACCGAAGCAACTAATCCCGACAATCTCGTCTGCCGCGCCATCGCCGCGATTAAGAATGCCCATCCCGATATCGGTGTAATCTGCGATGTCGCCCTCGACCCCTACACCAGCCACGGCCAGGACGGCCTCGTCCGCGAGGGCTATGTCGCCAACGACGAAACGCTCGATATCCTTGCCAAGCAATCCTTGGTGCAGGCGCGAGCCGGGTGCGACGTCATTGCGCCCTCGGACATGATGGACGGGCGGGTCGGCATCATCCGCGATGCGCTCGACAAAGACGGCTTTCAGCACGTCCGCATCCTCGCCTACGCGGCAAAATATGCATCGGCGTTCTATGGGCCCTTCCGCGATGCGGTGGGTTCTTCATCGAGCCTAAAGGGCAATAAACGGACCTACCAGATGGACCCGGCAAACGGCGACGAGGCGATTCGTGAAGTCGCACTCGATATCGAGGAAGGCGCCGACATGGTGATGGTCAAGCCCGGCATGCCCTATCTCGACATCGTGCGGCGGGTCAAAGAGACATTCGGCGTACCTACCTACGCCTACCAAGTATCGGGTGAGTACGCGATGATGCAAGCTGCGGCGCAAAACGGCTGGCTCGATGGCCCGCGTGTGATGATGGAGAGCTTGATAGCCTTCAAGCGGGCGGGCGCCGACGGCGTGCTATCTTATTATGCAGTTGAGGCGGCGAAGCGACTCAAGGCCGGCTAGCGCCTCGATCGTTCACAGGAATGTATGGGCGGGTTTGAAACGGCCTTTCAACATTTGAATCCGAGCACGGATTTCAAGCTGCTAATTCGCCCGAATCGACCCCGTGCAGATAAGCCAGCATCGTATCGGCGTCCGAGACCTCGAACGGGTCGGTCGGACTGTCATCTTCTAAGCCCGGCTCGGCAAAAAGCTTGGTAATCTCTCCGTCATCGATTAGGGCCGAGTAACGCCATGAGCGCATCCCGAAGCCGAGATTGTCCTTCTTGACTAGCATCCCCATGCGTCGGGTGAAGTCACCCGAGCCGTCGGGAAGCAGGCGGACCTTTGCGGCGCCCTGGTGCTTGCCCCACTGATACATCACGAAGGCATCGTTGACCAATAGGCAGATCACCTCGTCGACGCCGAGCGCCTTGAACTCATCGTAGAGTTCTTCGTAGCGCGGTAGATGCGTCGACGAGCAAGTCGGCGTGAAAGCACTAGGCAACCCGAACAGAACGACTTTTCTACCATTGAAAAGCTCGTCGCTGGTCACGTCCTGCCAGCGAAACGGATTGGGGCCCTCGACCGATTTGTCACGGACGCGGGTCTTGAAAGTGATGTTAGGTACGCGCATCGATTGTTCCTCGCCGTGCAGCGGCATATTCGGCGGGAAGAGCCGGCTTTGACGCTCAAAATGTGTGTAGCACTACTTGCCAATACCCGGTGTGGGTATAATGCTCAAAGCCCGGGACAGCCCGCAGATCATAGCCTGTTCAAGGATCGGCATTGTATATGAGTATTTCAGTTTAGAATTCAACTAATAATAATTCGCAATAAATTTTATTATCCAACGTCGCTCCGATCTAAGCAAGCGATAGCCTATTCTGGCGTATCGTCGGCTCCTAGCTGATCGCGCGACACAGCGGTATCGAGCCAGACCGCAATCCTCCGATCGTGCCACGGGACCGACGATCCCCGGCCATGAAAGCCGACATGGCCGCCGCTATGGCTCAGCACCAGCTTCGTGTTCGGGCTCAGCTTCTGCACAGATTCTTCGTAGGTCCTAACAGGGATCCAAGGATCGTTGCGAGCGTGAAGGATCAGGGTAGGAATACCGATACGCGCAAGAAAGCCGTTCGCCGAGGACTTGGCGTAGTAGTCCTTCGCGCCGGCGAAACTGTTGCGGGGCGCAACGAAAGTATCGTCGAACGCGTAGACCGTCTTTGCGGCCGCAATGGCCTCCCGCTCGCCATCGCTCAACCGCGCGCCCCTCGCGCCCGCCTCGTTCTTCATCATAGCCAATAGCCAGCGCTGGTAGAGCCAGTTTCGCGGCCGGTTAAATCGCTGGGCGGCCGCCGCCAGATCGATTGGCGCCGAGACCGATGCGGCCGCTATGAACGGCGCCAATACCCCTTCTTCCCCAAGATATTTCAACAACATGTTGCCGCCGAGAGAATAACCAATCGCAATTGCGCCATGCGCCAAGATCGCATCGTCAAGCGCGGCTAACACGAAGCGCAAATCATCGCTGCGCCCGGCATGATATTGCTCGGTGCAGTGCGACCTAGACGGCCCCGCGCCCCTTAGGTTGAGGCGCAACACAGGATGCTCCCGGTCGAGCCAGAACCGGGCGCTGTTGAGGATGTAATCGCTGTCCTGGCACCCGGTCAGACCGTGGATCAGCACAATCAGGGGTCGTCGCGATTGATTTGCAGGCCGGTCGAGCACGGCGAGCATGACGTCGCCGGACCCGTCGTTGGTGGGAAGTTCCAGCCTGCGAGCATTCGCGGATGGTACCCGAACCGGTGATCGGACGAGAGAGTTCCGTATTGTCTGTAAGTCAGGTCCGTACCAGGGAAAGCGCGCCCTGAACTCGCTTTCTGCCAATTCCCCAGCCTCCGCGGCGCTGCTCCATGGGTCCGATCGTGTATTTACATACGGCCTTGCCAGATATCCTGCCAGGCCGTAGCGGCAGCAAATCATCCCGGCGTTGCGCGCGCGGCCCGGCTCGGGCAAATTATCAGGCGCGTGACGCAAAGTGATAGTTGTGCCAGAGATTAGATTGATCGGAGGAACTTGACCGATGCGGAGAGTATTCAGATGGGTCGGCAGGATCTTCCTCGGCGTGACGGTTTTGGTTCTGGTGGCCGGTGTCGCGGGTTATTTCGTGCTGCGCACTTCCCTGCCGAAGATCGACGGCACGATTGTCGTCCAAGGGCTGGAAAAGCCGGTTGAAATCATTCGCGACAGCAACGGTATTCCGCACATTTTCGCGGCAAACGATCGCGACGCCTCTTTCGCGCTCGGCTACGTTCACGCCCAGGACCGCCTCCTGCAAATGGAGCTGATGCGGCGGTTCGGCGCAGGCCGGCTTGCCGAGATCGTCGGGGCGCCAGCGCTTCGGGTGGACCGCGTCGCGCGTACGCTCGGCCTATATCGCTTGGCTGAAGCGAGCTTCGTCCATCTGCAATCGAAGACCCAAGCCGGTCTCAAAGCCTATGCAGCGGGGGTTAATTCCTATCTTGCAACGCACAATGGCCTGCTGCCGATGAGCTTTTACTTGCTTGGGTTCAAGCCCGAGCCTTGGCGGCCGGCGGACTCGTTGGTATGGGGCCGCATCATGGCGACCCGGCTCGCCTTCAACTGGCGGAACGAGCTGCTGCGCGCCTACCTCGCCAAAAAAATTGGCGCCGATAAGATCTCTGCCCTGTGGCCAGCCGCCCCTAAAGACGCACCCTTTACACTGGCTGGCGGCGACAGCAATCGCAGTCAGATTTTTGAAACATTTGGCGCGGGGGCAATCTTCTCTGCCCTTCCCGGCGATATTGGATCCGGCGCTTCGAACGCCTGGGTGGTTTCTGGGACCCACACGAAAACTGGCAAACCAATCCTCGCTAATGACCCACACTTGCAGATCGGCGCACCGATCCTTTGGTACCTCGCCCATATCGAAACGCCTTCAGGCAAGATCATTGGCGCAACCGTTCCCGGTGTGCCGACAGTCATTGTCGGCCACAACGGTTATATCGCCTGGGGTTTCACCACCACTTATGCAGACACCGACGATGTATTCATCGAGCGCATTGACCCCAAATCACCATCGAAATATCTCACCCCCACCGGCCCGAAGCCCTTCAAGACGCGGACCGAGATCATCAAAGTCAAGTCCGGTAAAGACGTACAGCTTGTGGTGCGCGAAACCCGTCACGGCCCGGTCCTGAACGGCATGCTCGGCAAACGCGCGCGAGCCGCGATACCGGCCGGTCAGGTTTTGGCGCTGTCGACGCCGTGGCTGCGTGAGAGCGACACGACGCCCGATGCGCTCTACAATTTGAACCGGGCGCGCAACTGGACCCAGTTCACGGCCGCGCTTCGCCGCTGGGTGGCACCACCACAGAACATCACATATGCGGATGTTGGGGGAACAATAGGCCTTTACACGCCCAGCCTGATCCCCATCCGCATGCAGGGTGATGGCTATATGCCGGTGCCGGGATGGACGAGCGAGTACGATTGGAGCCGGTTCATTCCTTTCTCCGAGCTTCCATTTGTGAAGAACCCGATGTCGGGCCGGATCGTGAACGCCAACAACCGCCTCGTCGGCCCCTCCTATCCCCACTTTATCTCCCGCGAATGGGGAGCCCACTATCGGGCCAGCCGCATTAGTAAGCTTTTGGCCAACACGGCCAATCATGACCTCGATACCATGGCCAAAATCCAAGGAGATCGTCTATCGGTGATGGCAGCGGATCTGCTGCCGCTTTTGTTGGCCGCACCGGTCAAGGGCGAACGCCAAAAAAGAGCCGTCCAGCTTTTACGCGGCTGGAACCGGGAGATGGACCGAAAACGTCCGGAGCCTCTAATCTTCATGGCCTGGGTTCGCGAGATCAATCGCGCGCTCTATGCGGATGAACTGGGCAAGCTCTTCCCACTTTATTTTGGCGTGCGACCCAAGGTCGTACGTCACATGCTCACCAAAGATACTTCGTGGTGTGATGATGTAAGAACGCCCAGCAAGGAAACCTGCAACCAGCGCATCGCAACAGCCCTCGATCGCGCCCTGACCGACCTGCGGAAGCGCTACGGCGCCGAACCGGCCGATCTGCGATGGGGCAAGGCGCACTATGCCGACTTCCGCCATCCCGTGCTCAACTACGTGCCGGTGATCAAACGCATCGCCAATCTCAGCATCCCTTCGAACGGTGGACGTTTCACCGTCAACAAAGCGAGCCCGCGCATTGGCGACGCCAAAGCGCCTTTCGCTCAGCGCTCCGGGCCGGGCTATCGCGCAATCTACGATTTAGCCAAACTCGATCGATCGCGCTTCATCATCGCAACGGGGCAATCGGGCAATCCATTCTCGCGCCATTACGACGATTTCGTCGAGCGCTGGCGCGACATTCGCTATGTGAAGATCACCGGTACACGTGCCGAACTCCGGCGCAATGCAAGCGGTGTCCTCTCGCTTATACCGTCCGATGGCAAAAATTAGAACGAAAACCAAGCCAGTCGATGGCGCGGCGTTATGTATTGACGATATTCGCGCCGCCGCGGCGATGATCGGCGACACCATTCCGCCGACGCCGCTCGTCCGGTCCCAAGTTCTCTCCCAGCAAGCCGGTTGCGACATCTGGCTAAAGCTTGAGAACCTTCGTTTCACCGGCTCGTTCAAGGATCGCGGCGCGCTGGTCAAGCTGACCAGCCTCAGCAAAGCCGAGCGCCGCGCCGGCGTGATCGCCATGTCCGCCGGTAATCACGCGCAGGGCGTTGCCTTCAATGCCCGA
>JAPULJ010000019.1 GCA_027295145.1 Alphaproteobacteria bacterium
AATCCGATGGCGACCGAGCTGAGCAGGAACCGGGCACCGGCACAGGCCTCTGCCACATGGAAGCTTATGGACGGTAGGTGAATGAGCAGCCCGTCCAGATGGACCGGGACCCCGGTCAACTGGAGGGAACTAACGAGAAACTCAGCCGTGAATTCCTGCAGCGGAGGGATCAGGAAGCTGCCGAACGGGACCGCGAAATAGAGATAGAACAGAGGAAACGCGATGGCCGAGACAACCTCTAACCCAAGCACGGTCAGAAGGAAGGCCTGGATCATTCCCACAAGCGCAAACTGCTGGACCACGGCTGTTGCGGTGGCGTGTCCGATGGCCCAGGCGAAAGCCATCAGGCCGATGACGGCGATCCCCCAGAAACTTGGGCTCGGCGCCAATCGCGCCAGGGCCTCACGCCGGCGCCACAACAAATAGCCGCAGACGGGAATGATCAGGAAGCCGTGGCTGTAAAGGTTCGAGGCTTGCCACGCGTCCACCGCGGATCGGGCCGTGGTCCAGAACAGAGCAATCAGGGCCACCGAGCCGAGGGCGAGAACGGCGGCGGCGAACGGCCACTGTCCTTGGAGCGCAGACCCGGACCCCTTTACTGATTGGGAGCGTGTCATTTTCGAAGTACCGGGCAGTTTGGGTCCCAAATTCTGCGCATGGCCTGGGTGGTCTTGCCCCAGCGACAAGAGAGATTGTTTAGGATGTCTTCCATGGGGTCCATCTCGGCGATGCTCTCCTAGCTTCGCGGTCTGCCCGGGCGGCCAAATTGAATTTAGAAAATTACCCGTTTATCGGGCGCCTGTCGCGATTTTTGGGTTCCTGGGGGTCTCTGGCAATCAGCCGATCTGGCCGGCGATATGTGGGCCAACCAACTTGCTGACCGATAGAGGAAGCCGCTTCCAAGCTTCGACAAGGACTTTGTACTTGGGATTGAGGGGGTTGAGATCCGGTGCCTGCTCCGCCCTGACCAGCCGATATTCATAGGCCAGCGGTTGGGGCTTGAAGCCCCAATATGTCTTGTAGTCATAGCTGCCGGTGCCGACCTTGCTCCGCCCGAAATCAAACGTGCCGTACCCTCGTTCCAAAGCCCGGCACATGATGTTCAGGAACAGGAAGTCGTTGGCCTGGACGTTCCTGGCGGCGGCGGTACCGCCCATGTAGTAGGGGTGTACGTGGTCCTTGAAGGAGAACGCCATAGAACTGGAGAGCGGCCCATCGGGACCGCGCACGACACAGATATCGAAATCCCGCCCGAAGACCTCCATGAGGTTCGTGAAATAGCGCTTGGGATAAACGGGCGTGCCGAGGTTGCGATAGCTCTCGGCGAAAACTTTATAAAAATCGTCGACGTCGTCATCGATTTCGAATCGCAGACCCTGGTGGAGGCTTTTGCGCAATTCGTGCCGCCGGCCCTTGGACGGCACCGCCTTGATGATCTCGTCCCGACCCGGCTCCATTCTTTTTCGGAAGGTGGCGTAGGTCGTGTCCTTACGGATCCAATCGTCCCGCACGGGGGCCGTGTTTCGGAATTCGAGATAGTCGACATCCAGCTGTTCGGCGAGTTGCTCGGCCTGGATCTCGAGCGCCTTGGCCGCTTCGGGGTCGTCGGCGGCCACGCCTCCGTAGGAACAAAACGCGTTGGAGATGAGTGCATTGCCGAACAGGGTACTGGTCTTGTGGATCAGCGGCAGGATTCCGACCACGGCGCCCGAACGTTCCGCGAGCAGATAACGGGGCGAGTGGCCGAAGGTTTTCTCGATGACGACGGCCCAGCCATAACGGTGAAAGAATGTTGCCGCCTCATTCCAGTCGACGAAGGTGTCCCAGGCTTGGGCGTCGGTGGCCGAGGCCTCCCGGACCGAGATTGAATCACCTTGTCTCATCTTCAAGATCGACCCTACCCACAAATGTCATGCCGGATGGGATGTCGCCGCTTTTGGACTGGATGTCGTTTCCGTGAGAAAGACTCGGTCCATGCGATCCCAGGCGAAATCGGTCAGAACGGTGCGCAGGCGCCTCTCCATGCCGCGCAGGTTGGTGTAGTGGCGCACCCGGGTTCTGACAGACAAGTTTGGGATGCGCGGCTGCCCCGGATCGATTTCCCAGGGGTGGAAATAGAATACGCAGGGCTGGCGATCGGCGCGGTTCACGCGGCGGATCGCCCAGCGAGAATAGCCGTACGGCAGGAGTCGGAAATAGCCGCCGCCGCCGCAGGGAAACTTGCGCCCAAGAACCTCGACGGTCGTGATCGGGACCTCCAGGATTCCGAATTCGTCCACTGGCCGGTAGGCAAACCGCGGTGCCTCAGGTGTCCCGTAGAGGTCGTGGCGGATCGGATAAAGGCTTGAGCTATACGCGTAGCCTTCCTCGGCCAAGATCTCGAAGGCCCAGGGGGTTTGCTCGTTGATGGAAAAACTCGCGGCGCGGTAGCCGCGAACGGGCATGCCCGAGATATCTTCCAGAAGTCGCTTGGTCCTACGTATATCGGCCCGAAACTCGTGCGGCGTGTGCCGGCTTACCTGTATATGCTCGAACCCATGGCTCGCCAGCTCATGTCCGCCGGTGACGATGCGCTGGACCAACTGCGGGGAACGTTTCGCGATCCAACCGAGCGTAAAGAACGTGGCGCGGACCCCGTGGTCCGCAAACATCTGAAGAACACGGTCCGTATTCCGCTCGACGCGATAAGGGTGCGTAGGCCAGTCCTGCCGATCGATGTGGGGAGAGAGGGCCAGGACCTGGAAATAATCCTCCACATCCACTGACATCGCGTTGGTGAGCGGGGTGTCGCCAGCCGCGGCGTGCGAGGAGGGAGTCAGGTCATGCGTCTCAGGGGCGCTATGCTGAACACGCTGCTCCGCGGGCCGGGTCGAGGCGACCCGCAACGACGGGCTTAGGTCTCTTGGCTTTCCTAGCATTGCGTAGAGGGTCTCGTGGTTCGCTCACATCTGGCCATTGGTGATCGGGGCACTCCTCCGGTTGACGCGAAAATCCGTAGCCTTTTGTTATTGCGCCTTAATGTGGCGTTCCAGAACCGTAACGCGCTCGGCCAGCCTATCGAGGTCCGAGGCGCTCGCTGTGGTCTCTGATGCAGAGCTTGGTGCCCCGCCTGCCGAATGAACCGCCGTCGAGCAGGCCGTGGAGGAGCTGGGCAAATTTTCCCGGTGCATGTCCATGATCACGTCCTTGATGACGGACTCGTCGATCTCGTGCCGCTCTTCCAGAAAGCCGAACAGCAACAGCCTGTCACATAGTAGATTGATCCGCCGGGGGACGCCGCCGGTTTCCTCATAGATCATATCGAACGCGCCGACGGCGAAGGCCGGGTCGTTCTGCCAGCCGACGAGCCGGAGCCGGTGCTCGATGTACTTCCGTGTCTCTTCGCGGCCCAACGGCTGCAGGTGGTGGCTGGCGATCACGCGCTGGCGCAATTGCTCGAGGCCTGCGCCCGCGATGGTACGCCTGAAATGGGTCTGGCCGAGGAGAAACGTTTGCAAGAGAGGGAAACCCCCAACCTGATAATTAGACAGCATCCGCAGTTCCTCGAGCGAGCCGTCCGAGAGGTGCTGGGCCTCATCGATAACCAATAGGGCCCGGGTATCGCTTCGATAGGAATCGACCAGAAAGGTCTCGACCCTCTTCAGAACGGTTGCTTTGTCATCGCCCTCGTGCTTCACGCCGAAGGCGGCCGCAACCATGCGAAGCAGGTTGTCGCTGTCGACCTGGGTGGTGACCACCTTGCCCGTCACAAAACGCTCTTCCTGGAGCTTGGAAAAGAGATGCTCCATGAGGATCGTTTTGCCGGTGCCGACGTCACCCGTGATCACCACAAAGCCTTCGCGCTGGCTGAGGCCGTACGTGAGATACGCGATGGCCCTTCGATGGGATTGACCCTCGAAGAAGAACCGGTGGTCAGGAGTGAGCTGGAAAGGTCTCCCGCGAAGCCTGTAAAAGGATGTGTACACGCCGCTCCCTGTATTTCTTATTTTGTTCAAGCAGAATAATCATAACGAACTTCAAGCCTAAATTCACCCATATTGTCAGTCAATCACCTAAAACTAATTTGTTCAACTCTAAAATATCATATTCCATCACTTCTCCGGTACTTCTTGTAGTAAGACTTCCGATAGTATTTGTAATACGATCCAAACCGCGTCGCGCCGAACTGGAATGGCGCCTTGTTCAACACGAATCCGACGTTCGGGCAAATGCTTATCAGGTTCAGTGATTCTTTGATGGCTGACCGCGTCGTTTTTCCCGCTTCCACAACCAGCAGGATCTGTCCCACATGCATGGCGAGCGTGGCCGCCTCGCTGGTCGCCAGCACCGGGGGGGCATCCAGGATGACCATGCGATCCGAATAGCGTTCGGAAATTTCCGCCAACAATAGGCTCATCCGCGCGCTCGAGAATAACTCGGAACTCAGTCTGTGTCGTCGACCCGAGGGAAGGACTGACAGGCCATCGGCATCCGTTCGAATAAGAACCTCGGCTAAATCGATCGATTCGTCTTCGAGAACGTCAATGAGACCCCTTTCGGATCGAATACCCAATCGAGAAGGGATGGACGGATTATTCAGATCGGCGTCGATGAGAAGCGCTGTCGAATCTCTCTCCGCTGCAATGCTCATCGCCAAATTCAAAGAGACAAAGGTCTTTCCCTCGGATTCCCTGCTGCTGGTAACCATGATCAGATTCGAATTCTTGATTCCGTCTTGCCGTCGGTTGGCAGCAGTAAGGAACACCGAACGCTTGATGAGACGGAACTCTTCTATGGTGCGAGTAATGCTTCCATTCGCGCCCAATCCGCCGGTCGAGCGGAGATAGCTGTAGTCTATTTTCGCGGCACGACTTTCGCGTTCTGATTCCGGCTGGGTGTCCTGATCCTGGTTGAGGTCAACCTGTTCCACATCCTCGATCGGATTGCGATCCTGAGTGAGAGCAAGGGCACTTTCATCCGTCGCGGATTCCAATCTGCTGACTGCTCGCTCCACCAACGAGGTGGACTTCTTATCGTTTTCTATTTGCCCCATAGAATTTCCAATTCTTGTGTCACATCCGACCGAACGCACGGTTGAATACGGATAGCAATTCTTCCGTAGCCGTGGCCGTCCAATCGCTCGAGGTCGTAACCCGCTTAACCGACGTTCCAAGTCCGACATGTTTCTCGACGATCAAGGCCGTGCCATAAGTCGCGAACAAGAGAGAGAAAGATGCAATGAACAGAGAATTTCTAGCGACCCGGCGGCTATGCTCCCTAAACGTATCGATGATGGAGATCACTCCCACGATGGGAAGGGCGAACGCTTCTTTGAGCTGTGTCGGGTTAGAAAATGTGTCATTTACAAGGCCGAGGAAAAGTGCGAAGGCTATACCGCTGCCAACTCCGAAAACCAGTACGACCGTCAGCAAAAAGCTGCGCGAGGGCCCGGTGGGTGAGCGTGGAACGCCAGGCGGGTCCACCACACGAAATTTGACCTTCTCGGCTCTAATCTCGCGCTCAAGCGAAATGTTTGCTTGCTCTCGACGGCTCAAGAGCTCGGCGAATTTCCCTTTTAGAACATCATAGTCCCGGTTGAGTTTGGTTCGTTCGGCCTCAACCTCAGGTACCAGGGCCATCAAGTCCTCAAGATTTCGAATACTTTTTTTTATTCGATTAGCTTTGGACTTATAAAAATTAATTTCACCTTCCTGCTGTACAAGTTGAAATTTAATCAATTCATACTCCGGGCTCGCTTGATCAGCGGAAGGCAAAATGTTGTCCGTATCCGAAGGGGGGCCTTCTGTGTTTTCTATGAGTTCGGCCTCGTTTGTTTCTGAGTTTCGAAGTGCGTCGAGTTTTCGGCGCAGGGCAATCACCTCAGGATACCGATCCGTATAACCTGTGAGCATTTCCTGAAGTGAATCCTCCAATTTGGAAATCTTGGGATCCACACCCGGCTTCGAGTGGATGCCCGTTCGCAGCTGCTCACGCAATACATCGCGATCCGAAACGGCCTTTCGAATTAATGCCTCAGTTTCTATGAGTTCGTTTTTCGAATTATCGAGACGAGACTGGATAGCACCTATTCTTGGGAGTTTGCTCGATTTTTCCTGCTTGAATTTAACAAGCCGATTTTCAGCCTGCTCCAGCTGGCGCTCATATGAAAGGATTTGCGTGTCTAGAAATTGACGAGCGGCATCAATATTCTCCCGACTATATCCCAGGTTGATCTCAACGAAACTCGTAAGCAGCGCCTCGACAATATCTCTTGCCCGAACAGGATCCGCGTCGACAAAACTGATCGATATTACCCTCCTTCCTTCGGAGCGAATCCGCGTGCCGCTCTTTAGCCTATGTAGGAGTCCCTCCATTTGAGACGGCGTAGTCGCGGTTATGTCGAGGTCGGTCATCCGAGCGACGCTCGCCAGATTGGAACGGCTGGTTAATGTCTGCTTTACGACTTCGATTTCGGCATTAATGTCGGCTTCTACCGCCAGACCCCTGAGCAGTGGTCGCAGGATGTTTGAGGTGTCGATAAAAATACGGGCGCTGGATTGATATGTCTTGGGCATAGCAGCGACCATCACCCAGCCCACCAGGCACAGTAGCCATGCGACCGCAAGGGCGTAAAATCGCTTCTCCCAGATCGAGTTAACGTGGAACGCGATCTGCTCGTATAACTCGTTCATGGCCTTTTGCGCCCCTACCTGTTGCGCGCTGAATCCGCCGGCTGCCTTGCATTAAGCATTCTAGCTGCCGCAGCGAACCTCCCGGCGGTATATTTCCATATATTCGATGCCTTAGGCGAGGATAAACAGATCACTACGAATTGCACAGAAGGACCAATCTCAAGATAATGTAGTACTTAATTAATTTGCCACTATATATTGATCCAGCGGCCTCCATGGGCTCGGCCGGGGTCCGGTGGAGGCTGTCAGTAAACTTGCTC
>JAPULJ010000190.1 GCA_027295145.1 Alphaproteobacteria bacterium
GGTCGAAACCTTGCGCGAGCGCTTCTCGATGTCTTTGACCACCGCCACGACCGCCAGGTCGATGCCGCGTTTGAGATCCATCGGGTTCATGCCCGCGGCAACCGCCTTGGAGCCCTCACGCACGATGGCCTGGGCCAGAATGGTCGCCGTGGTGGTCCCGTCGCCGGCCAGATCGGAGGTCTTCGAGGCCACTTCGCGCACCATCTGCGCGCCCATGTTCTCGAACTTGTCCTCCAGCTCGATCTCCTTGGCCACCGTCACACCGTCCTTCGAAATGCGCGGCGCGCCAAACGACTTGTCGAGCAACACGTTGCGCCCCTTGGGACCCAGCGTCACCTTCACCGCATTCGCCAAGATGTCCACACCGCGCAACATCCGCGCCCGCGCTTCGCTTGAAAACTTAATCTCTTTCGCTGCCATGTTTGATCGTCCTCTCTTTGCTGCAAAACCGCTTAGGGGTTCAAATACCCGTCGCTAAGCGGCCTTTTTCCTTTGCGTTTGCGCGCCCTCGATGACGCCCATGATGTCGGATTCCTTCATGATCGAAAGCTCGTCACCGTCGATCGTGACTTCGTTGCCCGACCATTTGCCGAACAGCACCCGGTCGCCTACCTCGACGTCCATCGGAACCAGCTTGCCCTGCTCGTCGCGGGCGCCGGGGCCGATTGCGAGAACGGTGCCTTCCATCGGCTTTTCCTGGGCGGTGTCGGGAATGATGATGCCGCCCGCGGTCGTCTCTTCTTCGTCGACCCGCCGGACCAGCACGCGATCGTGTAGCGGCCTGAATTTCATGCGCCTGAACTCCTATCGATGATGGTGGTATCTCTGTTGGACGACCGCCGGCTCTTTGGCACTCGCGGCCGTCGAGTGCCACGAAAATGGTCCGGGGTACCTCCGGTTTCAAGACCGCTTGGTGATAAAATCGTGTGTTCGGGCGACTTCCGGGCGCCCGTCTGGTTGGCAGCACTCTCGGCAAACGTCTGCTAATCCATTGAAATAGTTAAATTTTACTTGCTGTTTACCTAAGTGTGCGCAAAATGGTTGGCACTTCAGGGATGCATTGCATCAAGAAGGAGATGACTTGCATCAAGAAGGAGGAGTGCCCGCCGATGACCGACCTCGCGCGCCAGCTCTCCGGTCACCGTTTGACCCTGGCGGAGATCATCTACCATATGCCGGATCACCCCGGCATTCTGCAGAGCTTCATCTGGCAGGCGCTGGACCTCGCCCCGCGCTTCCCGGTGCTCCATCGTTTTCTTGATTTCTGGTCCCACAACCTCGACGGCAAACTGCACGAGGTGCGTATCGCCCAGACGAGCTTGCTGAAGCCGGCCGAGTTCCGTTTTACCGATCACGAGCTGCGTCTGCATTGAGGTGCCCAGGTGCTGGCGATGGATCAGGGCTCGCCGAGATGCTCGGCGAGCTGGGGCCGGCCCTTGATCCGCAGTGCAAGGTTGCGGCCGGCTCGAAGCAGCGGATAGAGCGCCCGGGCGCGGCGCGGGCTGCGCAGAGTCCAGGCGATCGCCCGGCCGGCTGGACCGCCCAGCCCGCCCATCACCGCGATCGCGATGACCGCTTCCTCGCCAAAATAATCGCGGCCACCGAAGCTGAAGACATTGCCGCGGTCGAGGTCGAAGCCAGCCGCGCGCAACCGTGCGACCTCCGGACCGCCGTCGCGCGCATCGACCAGCCGGACCGTCCCGATCGCTGAACGCAATCGCACCAGACGGGCAAAATGGCTGCACAGCGGACATTCGCCATCATAGACCAGCACGGCTTCGCCGGACTTGGCGCGCGAGCTTTTCCCGTTGCTTCGGGTCCCATGGCTCTGGGAGAATTCTGCATTGCTCACGCGTGTCACGGGATCGCGGCCTCTTCCTGCCCGAAGTTAGGCGTCCGGGGCTAGGCGCCGGGGATTAGCCGGTTGCCATCGGTACGATTACAAGCTCATATGGCGCTCTTGCGGGTCCGGGACCAGGACCGGCAGTCGAGGACCATAATCAATCGATTCTAGCGACATGGCACAGGTTCGTTCACGGCAACGCTGGCGGGCCGACTGGGTCCGATGTTTCGGGCTCTGTGCGCTCGCCATGGGATTTCTCGCGGGGCCGGCGTCAGGCATCCATGCGCAAACGCAGCTCGCCGCCGTCCCCGGCGCCTTCGACGACTGGTCGCCCACGGGACGAACTGAATCGCCGCCGCGCGCGCAGCCCGCCCCACCCCTTAAACCAACCCCAAACCCCGGCGGGCGCCTCGGCTATAGTTCGATCCTCGGCTCGTGGTGTGCGGCCAGCTCGCGCTATAAAATCGAACGCCGGCAACTCATCGTCTTATTCAAGGACGGCCGGCGGGTGGATTTTCCGATCACCCGCTTCATATTCGGGGCCGCAACAATTGAACTCCGCTGGACCAGCAGCGGGCAGAGCAAGCACACAATCTTCGGGCACTTTTCCAAAAACCGGCGCCGGATGGTTCAGTTCGGGGTCAATCGCACATATAACCGGTGCTGAGACAAACGGTGCCGGTCTCGCACGGCCAAGCTGCGCGACGAAGCGAAAAGGGGGACGCGCGGGCAAGCGCCCGGCGGCAGGATCGATCATGGCGATAAGCGTGGCAATCGTCGGCTCGGGACCGGCTGGATTTTATTCTGCCGAAGCGTTGCTGAAATCCGGCGCCAACGTCGCCATCGACATCATCGACTGCTTGCCCACCCCCTACGGGCTGATCCGCAGCGGCGTCGCCCCAGACCACGCCAAGACCAAGAACGTCGCCCGCGCCTATGAGAAAATCGCGCTCGACGAACGCGTCCGCTTCTTCGGCAATGTTGAGATCGGCCGCGATATCGCCGTCTCGGCCATGCGCGATCTCTACGACGTCGTCGTGTTGGCCGTCGGCGCCAGCCGCGACCGCGACCTCGGCATACCCGGCTCCGAGCTTGAAGGCGTCGTCGGGGTCGCTGGCTTCGTCGGCTGGTATAACGGCCACCCCGATTTCCGCGATCTGGCGCCGCCGCTCGATACCGAAAATGTCGTCGTCATCGGCATCGGCAATGTCGCTGTCGATGTTGCCCGCGTGCTGACCAAAACTCCTGCCGAGATGGCCGGCACCGACATAGCCGACTATGCCAGCACGGTGATCTTTGGCTCGCCGATCCGCGCGGTCCATATGGCCGGCCGCCGGGGTCCGCTGGAAGCCCGCTTCACCAATGTCGAGCTGCGCGAGATGGGGCGGCTCGAGGATTGCGCGCCGATCGTTGATCCCAAGGCGCTGCCCAAGGAAGTGACCGGCGAGCATTCCGAGCGTGACCGGCGCCTGATCGAGCGCAATCTGGCAACTCTGCGGGAGTTCGTTTCCATCGAGCCAGGCAAACGCTCGAAGCGCGTCCATTTCGATTTCTTCTCCAACCCAGTGGAGATCCTGGGCAACACAAACGTTGAAGCTGTGAAATTCGAGCGCACGATTGTCGAAAACGGGCGCGCGGTTGGCACGGGCAAGTTCTTCGAAATTCCCTGTGGCCTCGTCATCCCGGCGATCGGTTACTATTCCCAAGCTATCGAGGGCGTCCCGTTCGACGAGCGCGCCGGACGCGCCGCCAACAAGGACGGATTTATCGACGACGGTTTTTATTGCGTCGGCTGGATCAAGCGCGGTCCTTCAGGCGTGATCGGCTCGAACAAACCCGACGGTACCCGCGCCGCCGAACTGATCCTTGAATCCTTTCCGCGCGGCGACAAACCGGGCCGCCGCGCCTTCGAAGCGCTGCTGGCGGAGAAAAATATCCGCGCCGTCTCCTTTGCCGACTGGCAGAAGATCGACGCTGCCGAGATCGCCAACGCCGGGCCCGGCGCCCCACGGCGCAAATTCACCCGTATCGCCGACATGCTGACGGTGCTGGAGGAAGGGTAACTCCGCAAGTCAGTAAGCATGCCTCATAGGCTTGGCGGGCAAGTGTGTCCTTCGACAATCTCAAGAGCGATAGCCCAGGGTTTAGGGGAACATGTACCCGCTCACGCATACGATCGATCGGTACGAGAACGAGCCCAGTAAAAAGCCCGTAATTCAAGGGTGACATTGCGCCACCTGCGAGCCATATTCTGGAGTATTGAGGGATTCGAAAGCGCCCCCCAGGCGGGTGGGCTGAAAAGGACATATCGAAATGGCGACTGCCCGCGCAGCGAGCCGCGAAGCACCGACCCTTTCGGAACTCGAATCGGCGGTTATCCGCTTCGCCGGCGATTCCGGCGACGGCATGCAATTGACCGGCAGCCAGTTCACCGTCGCGACGGCGCTGGCCGGCAACGATCTTGCCACCTTCCCCGATTTCCCAGCCGAGATCAGGGCGCCGGCGGGCACTACCTTCGGGGTCTCCGCCTTTCAGATCAATTTCGGATCCGGCCGGATCGTCACATCGGGCGACGATCTCGACACGCTGGTGGCGATGAACCCTGCGGCGCTCAAGGTTAATCTGAGCGACGTGAAGCCGGGCGGACTGGTCATCATCGATACCGGCTCCTTCACTGACAAGAACCTGCGCAAGGCGGGCTACGAGGATAACCCGCTGGACAGCGATGCGCTGACCAAGTACCGCGTCCTGAAAGTCGATATGTCGCGGCTGACGCTGGAATCGGTCAAGAAATACGGGCTGTCGCAGAAGGAAGGCCTGCGCTGCAAGAACCTGTGGGCGCTGGGACTGGTTTACTGGATGTATGGCCGCCGTCGCCAGACGACCGTCGATTGGCTCAAGGCCAAATTCGCCAAACGCGAGGATATCGCCGCCTCGAACGTCGCCGCCCTCAATGCCGGCCACGCCTTCGGCGAAACCGCCGAGATGGCAAGCGAGATCGGCGCTGTCATCGTGCCGCCGGCGGAAGTCGAGCCCGGCACCTACCGCACCCTGACCGGCACCGAAGGGGTCGCCTGGGGCCTCGTCGCCGGCGCCCGGCTGGCCGGGGTGCCGATGGTCTTCTGCGGCTATCCGATCACCCCAGCCTCGGGGCTGCTGCACACGTTGGCGCCGCTCAAATCCTACGAAGTGACGACCTTCCAGGCCGAAGATGAGATCGCCGCGATCTGCGCCGCCATCGGCGCCTCCTATGCCGGCTCGCTCGGCGTGACGTCGAGCTCGGGGCCCGGAATCGCGCTGAAGACCGAAGCGCTGGGCTTGGCTATCGTCACCGAACTGCCGCTGGTCGTCGTCAACGCCCAGCGCGGCGGGCCTTCGACCGGGCTGCCCACCAAGACCGAGCAGTCGGACCTCTACCAGGCGGTTTACGGCCGCAACGGCGATGCCCCGATCGTGGTGATTGCCGCCAATTCTCCGGGCGACTGCTTCGAGGTGGCGATCGAGGCGGTGCGGCTGGCGACAAAATACATGACCCCTGTTTTGCTGCTGACCGACGGATATATCGCCAACGCGGCCGAGCCGTGGCGCATCCCGGATATGGGAGATTACGAGCCGTTCCCGGTCAACTACCGCACCGATCCCGAAGGCTTCCAGCCTTACGTCCGCGATGCCAAGACGCTGGCGCGGCCCTGGGTCAAGCCCGGGACGCCGGGGCTGGAGCACCGGATCGGCGGCATCGCGCGCGACTATTCCAGCGGCAACATCTCCTACGATCCGGCCAACCACCACCGCCTGACCGAGGTTCGCGCCGGCAAGATCGCCGGCATTGCCAAGGATATCCCTGCCCAGGAAGTCGATCAGGGAGCGAAAAAGGGCAAGTTGGCACTGGTCGGCTGGGGGTCGAGCTACGGGCCGATCAGCC
>JAPULJ010000191.1 GCA_027295145.1 Alphaproteobacteria bacterium
CCGGGCCGATCCACCGGTTGTTCCAGCCCCTCGACCGGCCGGAGGCCCTGGAAGGCGCCACCACCAAGGTGCGCTGGCCGGAAAGCGAACACGCCCTTTACATCACCGTCAACGACATCATCGACGACCAGGGCCGCACACGCCCGTTCGAGATATTCATCAACTCGAAAAACACCGAACACTATGCCTGGACGGTGGCGCTGACCCGCATGATCTCGGCCGTCTTCCGGCGCGGCGGCGATGTGTCTTTCGTCGTCGAGGAACTCAAGGCCGTCTTCGATCCGCGCGGCGGACAATGGATGGGCCGCAGATACGTGCCCTCACTGCTCGCCGCCATCGGCGAAGTCATCGAAGCCCATATGATCGATATCGGCCTCATCCCCGCCCTCCACGACAAATCCCAAGAGATCGTCGAAACCCGCCAAATCGTCGGCGCCGGCGAGAACGCCAGCGCGAGCTTGGGCGGCGGTGCCAGCGCTGGCCACGTCGCCATGCGCGCCTGCCCCAAATGCGGCGCCTACGGCCTCATCCGCCAGGAAAACTGCGATATCTGCACGAGCTGCGGGTATTCGAAGTGCTCGTGAGAAGCATCCTCTAGGTAGCCTCTCCGCCCTGGACCATTACCAACAAATCGTGCAGCCGCCCCTCCTTGATGCCGAGTTCATCGAGATGCTCGATGGTGTTTTCGAGATAGTCGATGTTGGGGCCGCCCAGGCCGTGGGCTTCGCGAATGATAGCGGCGGCGGTTTTCATGCTGAGGCCGCCGGCGTAGCGTTCGTGCTTGATGTCGGCAATGTAGGTGTGGGCGCGGATGCAGGCGTCCGGGAGCCGCAGCGGAACCTCGCGGAACAGATAGACATAGTGGACGAGTTCGCGCTCGTGCAGATAGTCGAGGACGGCTTCGATGCTTGAGGCGGCAACCCGGTAGGCGCGGCCCTTGCACGAGCCGCCGGGCGCCAGCCCCAGCACCAGACCGGGCCGCTCGGGCGTCCCCCGATGTCGTTCGGAAAAGAGGCAGAAGGCGCGGTGGTAGCCATGCAGGAGGGCCGGCTGGCACTCCTCGAAGGCAAAGCCCGGATCCCACATCAGCGAGCCGTAGCCGAAGATCCACATGTCGTTGTCGCGTGGCACGGGGAATTATGTAAGGCCGGGGGCGCGGCAAGCCAAGGCGGCAATTAAATAGGGTGCAGTATATCTATTTATTTTTAAATAGATATACTGCACCCTATTTAATTGCCGCCTTCCGGGCGTATCAGTGGATCGTACGGCCCTTCTTGGCACTCGGGACTTTCAGGCCGATCGCTTTGATCTGGGCGTCGAGGTCTTTCTTCCACATCTGACGCAGCTCCTCGTTGCCCCATTTGCGGATGCCGTACTTGACGGCGAGATCGCTGAATTTCGATTTTGCGGCGCCAAAGGTATCGAGTGCGTGGGGGTACCATTTGTCGACCGTCGCCTGGGCGTCCTTCTTCGTCGCGCCGCACAGCTTGGCGTAGTCCGGATTCTGCACGATGTCCTTGATGCGCCGCGCTCCGAAGGAAGCGTGAAAGCGTTCTTCGTGCACCATCGATGTCATCTCGCGGGCCAGCGGCGCGTAGGAGCAATCCTCCATCGCGCGCAGGTGATACCAGGCGACGTGGTCGAGCAGAAAACAGAACCCACAAACATCGACCCAGCTTTCGAAGGGGACGTTAAATGCGTTGAGCGGATGCTCGCCCATTTTCAGCGTCAGCAGATTTGCCGCCATCGCCTCGCCCTCGGGGCCGAACTGGCGAAGCAGCCGGCAATCGATGAACCCCTGATGGGCTTCGTCGGCGCAGACCTGGGCTTGCGCGAACCGGTCCTCGGCAGTCGGGCCTTTGTTGATCCAGGCCTGATGCTGCTCGACCGAGGCGAATTCGGTGGAGGCCAGCGCATTGATGATCTTGAGCAGGGTCTGTCGATACTCCTCGGGCATCTGCTCGACGGTTTCGACCTTGTGCATGCCCTTCATCTCGCCGTACATCACGCGGCGCGATACGCCTGAGCCCATGATGGAAACTCCCGATTTGTTCGTTTTGCAAATTGTTTGTATCACAAACAAAAACCGGGCCGCAAGTCGTTGTCAACTGCGCGATGGATCAGATTTTCTTTATGGCTCGCGGCGCTTTTCTTCCTCGGCCTGATCCTGGTGCGCCTCGATGATGCCGCGCCTGATGTCGCGGGTGCGGGTGAAGAGCTCTTCGAGGGTATCGGCGTCGCCCCGGCGGATGGCGCGCTTGAGCGCGGTCAAATCCTCGGTGAAGCGGCCCAGGGTTTCGAGCACCGCATCGCGATTGGCTAGGAATACATCGCGCCAAAAAACCGGATCCGAGGCGGCGATGCGGGTAAAATCGCGAAACCCAGCGGCCGAGAACTTGACGACCTCGCCCTTGATGTCCTCTTCGAGTTCGGTGGCGGTGCCGACGATGGTGTAAGCGATCAGGTGCGGCAGGTGCGAAGTCAGCGCCAGCACGATGTCGTGATGTTCGGCATCCATGATCTCCACTTCCATTCCGGCCTGGCGCCACAGCGCCGTCACCTGGTCGACCGCTGCCGGATCGCAACTCGCCAGCGGGGTCAGGACGCACCAGCGGCCCTCGAACAGCTCCGCAAAGCCCGAATCGGGGCCCGAAAACTCCGTACCCGCGACAGGATGGCCGGGAACCAAGTGCGCGTGCTCGGGCAGCACCGCCATCAGCCGTTCGATCACCGCCGCCTTGGCCGAGCCGACATCGGTGACGATCGCGCCCGGCTTCAGATGCGGCGCGATGGCTTCACCAATTGCGGCGTAGGTACCAAGGTGCGT
>JAPULJ010000192.1 GCA_027295145.1 Alphaproteobacteria bacterium
GGGGTTTATAACTGGGACCCCGGCGCCCATTTCGGCATCTACCAGCCGGATCGTTTTTGGCTGGCGCCGAAGAAACCGGCCGCGGCCGACGGCAAGCAGAAGGCGGCCAAATGATGGCGTGCGTGGCAAGGCCAAGGCCGACGGTAGAGAGACTGTAGACACCGATGTTCCGCTACATCTCCCACCGTTTCCTGATCATGATCCCAACACTGCTGGCCATCAGCCTGATCATATTCGTCATCATCCAACTGCCGCCGGGCGACTATTTCGAGACTCTCTTGAACGAGATCGAGAGCCGGGGCACGAGCATCTCCGAAGCCCAGCTCGATGCCATGCGCAAACAGTACGGTTTCGATAAACCCCTGTGGCAACAGTATTTTTTATGGGTCTGGGGATTGCTACAGGGCGATCTCGGCTGGTCACTCGAACATATGCGGCCAGTCTCGGCGATTGTCGGCGATCGGCTGTGGCTGTCCTTCATTCTGTCCTTTTCGACGATCGTCTTTACCTGGATCGTCGCATTCCCGATCGGTGTCTATTCGGCGACCCACCAATATAGCTGGAGCGACCACGGACTGACCTTCCTCGGCTTCTTAGGTCTGGCGACACCGAACTTCCTACTGGCGCTGGTGCTGGTCTACCTGGCCAATGTCTGGTTCGGCCTATCGGTTGGCGGATTGATGGACGACGAGTTCATCGGCCAGCCATGGAACTGGGCCAAGGCTGTATCGGTGCTCGAGCATCTATGGATTCCTGTGCTCGTCATCGGCACCGCCGGCACCGCCGGTATGATCCGCCGTCTGCGCGCCAACCTGCTCGACGAGTTACAGAAGCAGTACGTCGTCACCGGACGCGCCAAGGGCCTTCCGCCATTCAAACTGTTGGTCAAGTATCCCTTGCGTATGTCGCTCAACCCCTTCATCTCCGACATCGGCAACCTGCTGCCCGAGGTGATTTCCGGAGCAGTGATCGTCTCGGTCGTGCTCAACCTGCCGACCACCGGCAAGATGCTCTACAACGCCCTGATCTCTCAGGACATGTACCTCGCCGGCTCGTTCCTGATGTTTCTCTCCATGCTGACGGTGTTCGGCGTCCTGCTCTCGGACCTGGCCTTGGCCTGGCTCGACCCGCGTATCCGGCTCACAGGGACGGCGACCAAATGAACCCTCCCAAGACTGATGCCATGACGCTCGAACACCAGGTCTCCAAAGACCCGTTCGACGCCTACGCCGTCGAAACCGTAACCCCCGAGCAGGAACGCTACTACATGGCTTCCCAATGGAAGCTGATGTGGTGGAAGCTCAGGCGGCACCGGCTGGCGGTTTGGTCGGGCGGGCTGCTTTTGCTGATGTATATTTCGATCCTGATCAGCGAAATGCTGGTGCCCTACGAGCTCAACGCCCGCGATTCCGACCACATCCACGCACCGCCCCAGCGGCTTCGTATGTTCCACCAGGGCGAGTTCGTCGGCCCATATGTCTACGGGCTGAACGTCGACAAGGAACTGCTCAAGGAGCGGCGGCGGGTCTACCGGGTCGATAAAACCGATGTTCAGAAGGTCCGCTTCTTCTGCCTCGGCCAAAGCTACGATTGGTGGGGGCTGGTCGAGGGGCGATTTCATATCATCTGCCCGGCCAAGAACGGCACCCTGTTCCTGCTTGGCACCGACCGGCTGGGCCATGATTTACTCTCGCGCATCGTCATCGGCGCCCGCGTTTCGCTAACCATCGGCATCATCGGCATTTCGATCAGCTTCCTGCTCGGCATCAGTATTGGCGGCATCGCTGGTTATTACGGCGGCCTTGCCGATATCATCATCCAACGCATCATCGAGGTACTGCGCTCGTTCCCGGCGCTGCCCATGTGGATGGCGCTGTCGGCGGCGTTACCACCGAAATGGAGCCCGCTGGCGATCTATTTCGGCATCACCCTCATCCTCGGACTCCTCGACTGGACCGGTCTGGCAAGGGCGGTGCGCTCGAAACTTCTGGCGCTACGCGAAGAGGATTTTTGCACCGCAGCCCAACTCATGGGGGCGCGGCCCAAGCGTATCATTGGCCGCCACCTGCTGCCCAGCTTCATGAGCCACCTGATCGCCTCGGCGACCCTGTCGATCCCGGCGATGATCCTGGGCGAAACGGCGCTCAGCTTCCTCGGCCTGGGCTTGCGCAAGCCGATCGTCAGCTGGGGGGTGCTGTTGACCGAGGCCCAGGACATCAACGCGGTGGCGATCTATCCCTGGCTGATGCTGCCGGTGATCCCGGTTATCGTCACCGTCCTCGCCTTCAACTTCCTGGGCGACGGCCTGCGCGATGCGGCTGATCCTTACAAGTAATGTTCCCTGGAGATGCCGGGCGGCCGTTTCTAGGTATAAGCCTTTCCGATCCCACTTCTCGTCACCCTGGACTTGATCCGGGGTGACGCCGGTAGGATGGGCAGCGCACTCCTGGAAAACTATCCCAGCGCGACGAGGTCCAGGGCCTTGTCAACGCCCTCGACCTTGCGCGCCTTGAGAACCTTGCGATGGCCCGGCGGTTTGTAGCCTTGAGATTTGGCTAGCGCCAGGGTGCTCAAAGGGGTCAAGCCCCGGCACTTCTCGACTTTTGAGTGCTTGTCGAGTTTGGCGGCGAGGTTCACGGCATCGCCGATTACGGTGTATTCGAGGCGGGTTGCATCGCCAACGGCGCCGAAAACGATCCGCCCGGTGGCCACTGAAGCGCCGATCCGCATCGACGTCTCGCCCGCCTCTTTTCGTTCCTTCGCCCAGGCGGCGGCGGCGGCGAGTACCGCGTCCGCCGCCGCCAGCGCATCGCTGGCGTAGGTCTCGCTTGCGCTGGCGGCGCCGAAAGTCGCAAGAATGCCGTCGCCCAGAAATTTATCGACGCTGCCTGCGTGGCTCTGGATCACCGGCACCAACCGCGCCTGGTATTCGGCCAAAAGCTGGATCACATCTCGGGCGGGAATTTTCTGGGCCAGACGCGTGAAGCCGCGGATATCGACCATCAGAATACCGGCGTCGCGGGCCTCGCCCTCGCCGGCTTGGATGACGTGTTCGGATGCGGTGATCCGCTCAGCGATTTCGGGCGCAAAAAATCGCGAAAGATCGCGCGCGGCAGCGTGTTCGATGACCGATCGTACCAGCAAACGCCTGCCGCGATGGATGGCTACCGCGAGGATCGTGGTGACCACCAGAATAGAGACGATCTTGTCGAACTCGGCGCCGATGAGGATGCTGTTCGAGGTCAGGTAGGTGACGTAGTTGCGCGTGATCATCGGGTCTTCGGGCTGGGAGAAGATCACGTAGGCGATCATTAATCCCCAGCCGGCGGCGCTGACCAAACCGGCGAGGACAATGTATCGAGCTTCGAAGCGCAGCGCCCGCAGGGCGATGAATATGAAAACATAGAGCAGCGTCGGCGCCTTCAAATAGAAGGATGGCGGCTGATTGTACTGGATGTGAAAACTCCAAATCAGCCCCAACAGAAGCGCCACATCGATGACTACCGAAAGCGACAGTATCCAGGCCCGCAAACGCCCCCGATAGGCGAAGAACAAACGAGCCAGCGTGAAGCCGAAATAGGCGGCCAGCGCGTAGGGCACCGGCACGATCCTGGCCTGATCCGAATAGGTTTTCGGCGACACCGCGTAGAGCGTCCCGAAAGTGATGACGACGGCCAGTTGGATCCAGCCGATCAGGCGCTCGCTGGCGTCCTGTTGCTCGCCTATGGCCGCGGTGAGACGCTGGGAAACGCCGCTATCGTCGGGCCGCTTGCGCAGGTTCGCGGCAATTTCCTTGAGGTCGGGCAGCTTGGCCATTGCGCTCCTCTAAAAAGCGATGCGCTCCTCGCAAAAAGCGATGCGCTCCTCGCAAAAAGCGTATTTGCCAGACCGGCCGGGCGCAATCGCGCCTCCGTTCAGGGGGTCAGTAACATGCCTTCACGCGCCACCAACGTACCCTGCCGCGCACGTTCCGCCTCCTCTGCCACCCGGTCCATGAAATCGTCCTTGTGGCCGGGATCGTGATGGAAAATAACGTAGGTCCCGACTTTGGCTTTGTCGGCCAGACGCATTCCCTCCTGCCACGTCGAATGGCCCCAGCCTTTGTAATTGGGAAATTCATCGTCGGTATAGGTCGCATCGTAAATGAAGATATCGGCGCCCTCGATAAGGCCCAGGATGTTGGCATCCAGCGCCTCCGGATTGTGCTCGGTGTCGGTGACGTAGCAAATCGATTTGCCGCCATATTCGACCCGGTAGCCGGTGGCCTCGTTGGGATGGTTGAGCCGGGCGGTCCGAATGGTGATTCCCGGCCGTGGTTTGAGCATAGCTCCGCAGGTGAAATCGCTGAACTCGACCTTGGCGCCGAAGACATCGATCGGCACCGGGAAGATCGGCGGCGCCATCAGCTTGTCGAGGACCTCGCGGATCGTATGCCCGCCACTGAGGTGGCCGGAAGAGATAGTCAGCCGGTTCGCAGAATCGAAGATTGGCTTGAAGAATGGAACCCCGTTGATGTGGTCGATGTGAGTGTGGGTGAAGTACATGTCGGCGTCTACCGATCCCTGGCCCACCAACTCCTCGCCCAATTCGCGAATACCGGTACCGCCATCGAATATCAGCAAGTTTTCGCCGCATCGCATCTCAAGACACGACGTGTTGCCACCGTAGCGCACGTAGTCCGGGCCTGGGCAGGCGATACTGCCGCGCACCCCCCAAAAGCGAACGGTAAATTCCGACGTTAAGGCTTCGTCTGTGCTGTCGCTCACCTACGGTCCCCGTCAGGGTGACAGCCGATAGCCGCCCGGTTCGGTCAGCAGAATCGTGGCTTTACTGGGATTTTCCTCGATCTTCTGGCGCAGGCGGTAGACGTGGGTTTCCAGCGTATGGGTGGTGACGCCGGCATTATATCCCCAAACCTCGTTGAGCAGCGTCTCGCGGGGAACCACCTTGCCGCCGGCGCGGAACAGGTATTTCAGAATTGCTGTTTCTTTTTCGGTGAGCCGTATCTTCTTCTCGCCTTCTGGTTCCATCAACACCTTGGCGCTGGGCTGGAAACTGTACGGCCCAATGGTAAACACAGCGTCTTCACTCTGCTCGTGTTGACGCATGTGAGCGCGCAGCCGGGCCAGGAGAACGCCGAGGCGGAATGGTTTGGTCACATAGTCATTGGCGCCGGCGTGCAGGCCGAGAATGGTGTCGGCCTCGCTGTTGGCGCCGGTCAGCATCACGATGGGAACCTTGATACCGTTGCGCCGCATCAAGCGGCAAACCTCGCGGCCATCCATATCTGGTAAGCCAACATCGAGGAGTATGGCGTCGTAATGATCTTTCTTGGAGATTTCGAGAGCGCCGCCACCGGTATCGGCTTCGACGACCTCGAACTCCTCGTGCAAACGCAACTGCTCGCTGAGTGAAGCGCGTAACTCGGGATCGTCGTCGACGATGAGTATCTTTTTGCCGGATTGCATCTTCGTGGTCCTTGCCGCGCATCTATTTGTCGAACCGTCAACACCAATGGTGCCGCGAATCCGGTTCCTTGAGAATATCAGTTCCCAACGCGCGCGATGCAAGGGATTCCGAGCGCCGCGGTATTGCTTGCCCACGATCATGACCTGCTCAGAGACCCGGACGATCGCCGGAAACATCGGCGCCGGCAGTGCTGCGAGCACGCCGTCCGGGGCGGTCAAGATTACCGCCCCGGCGGCAGACCCTGCCGGGCCCGCCAGTCCGAGCGCCGATCATAGCCGACAAACCATTGAATTAGCGGCATAAATAATCGGCACGGGTCTTGCGAGAAAAGCAACGATGATCGTCTTTGAGAACGATATATTCCCGCGCCAGATCGCGGCCCAACCGGGCGCGGGCAGGTCCAAGGCTGACCCGTCGGTGGCGGCCAAGGGCGCAATCAAGGCGTCAGCACGCGGGGCCGGCGGCCCCCCGGCCACCGGATTTCAAATCGTGTTCGAGGCCGAAGCGCGCTCACTGGCACCGCGCCCCGGCGCAACCACCGCGAGCCCGGCCCAGTCATCGGCCTCTGCCAATAGCGGGTTTCAGTTAGTGTTCGAGGCCGAAACCCTGCCACCCCTGCCGCCCTCGCAATCCCAGAGCGCGAGTACTTCGACAACGGGCGCGGCGGGCGGCAAGCCTGGTCAAGTACCGTTGTGGGACAATGGAGGTTTCGGCTTCAGCGACATCCTCGACGTGATCAATCCTCTGCAGCACATGCCCATCATCTCCACCATTTACCGCGCCGAGACCGGCGACAAGATCGGAGCGATCCCCCGCATTCTCGGCTCGATACTGTTCGGTGGCGGCTTGATCGGCGCCGCAGTCGGCGCTGCGACGGCAGTGGTCAATCTTGCTGTCGAGCAGGAGACCGGCAGGGATATCGGGGCCCACATCTACGCCGCTATCTTCGGCGGGGGTGGCAGGAACGCCAAATCGACAACCATAGCCTCAAATCCTACCCTGAAAGCCGCCGCTACCGCGACGGCGGTACCGCTGGCAGCGACGGCAAAGCCAAAAAATCTGCTTGTGGCCCCCCGGGCGGCATCCACCAGCGCTGCAATCACGCCCGCTTCGGCAAAGGCGAAACCAGTCCCAACACCACCCGCGCCGGCACCGCTCACCCAGACGCCGACTAAAACGAAGCCTGCCCCCACACCGGCGGCAAATGTCGGCCCGCCGCGCGGCAGTGTCCGGGTCACCGGCAAGGACGCCCCGCCGAAGAGCCTTGAGGGTGCTGCGGGCAAAGCCGTGTCGAGCCAATTCCGCCGCTCGACCTGGTACCGCAAGAACCAGGATATCCTCGCCGCCCAGGCCAGAGAGCTGGTCCGCGCTAAGGCCGCGGCGCAGGCCCGTGCGACCAAAAGCACGGGCGCCGGCGCCAGCGGTCCCCAGGCGAAGACCGCCGTCGGCAAGCCGGACATGCTGCGCCTGTTCACCGGTAAAGCGGCGGCGGGCTATTCCAGCGTCGGCGGGGTGAAATCGAAGTCGACGATCATCAGGCCTGCACCGATCCCCAAAGCCGCGATGGCGGCCGAGATGTCGAAGGCCATGGCCAAATACGAGCAGTTGCTGAAATCACGGATCGCCGCGAATACCCAGGTTAATAAGGTTAGGTAATGCGGCGCCCAATCAGCCGCCCGGCGGCGTATGGTTCGTTTTGGCGCCTTGGGGCGGTTGTCGCTCTCCAAATATCGCCCTGCCCACCCTTACATGGGTCGCGCCGAGGCGAACAGCGATTTCGTAGTCGCTGGTCATGCCCATGCTGAGATTCGTTAGACCAACCCGTTGGGCGATGCCTGCGAGGAGGGCGAAGTAAGGCGAGGGCTCCTCGCCCTCGGGCGGGATACACATCACCCCCTCGATCTCCAAGCCATATTGCTCTCGGCAATCTGCGATGAAAGCCTCGGCGACCCCAGGCGCAACCCCGCCCTTCTGCGGCTCCTCGCCGATATTGACCTGAACGAACAGCCGAATGCGTGCCCCCGATCGCGCGATCTCGCGGGCCAGCGCACGGGCCAGCTTGGGCCGGTCGACGCACTGGATAACATCGAACAGGGCGAGCGCCTCGGCTACCTTGTTAGTTTGCAGGTGGCCGACGAAATGCAGTTCGAGGTCGCTATAACGGCCGCGTAGTTCAGTCCAATGCGCCTGTGCTTCCTGGACCCGGTTCTCGCCGAAGATGCGCTGGCCATCGTCGAGCGCCGCCTGTATCCGCTGGATGGGTTGCGATTTCGAGATGGCGATCAGCGTCGCCACATCGGCCAGCCGGCCAGCGCCTTCGGCTGCTCTTGCGATTTTATCGCGCACGCTCAAGAGGTTACCGGCGACGGCAGCGCTCTCGTCCCCGGATACAATGTCAATCGCCATGGCTCGAACCTGTCCGATGTCAGTGCTGGATCAGCTCGAACTCGTGCTCGACGTAGTCGACCAACGCGCGCACCGAGTCTTCGACCGGCATCGATCCCGTATCGATCACCAGATCGGCCGTTTCCGGCGGCTCGTAGGGGGCTGAAACGCCGGTGAATTCAGCAATTTCGCCGGCCCGTGCTTTTTTGTAGAGCCCTTTGGGGTCGCGCCGTTCGCATTCTTCGAGATCTGCGTGAACGAAGATTTCGTGAAATCTTTCACCGGCGGCAGCCCGGGCTCGTTCGCGGTCGCTGCGGTAGGGCGAAATGAAAGACGAGATGACGATCATCCCTGCCTCGGCGAAGAGTGCTGCGACCTCGCCGACTCGGCGAATATTCTCCGCCCGGTCTTCAGGCGAAAACCCGAGATTGGCATTGAGCCCGCGACGGATATTATCGCCATCAAGCACGTAAACCTGATAGCCCTTGGCAAAAAGCCGTTGTTCGAGTTCGATCGCCAGGGTCGACTTGCCGGCGCCGGAAAGACCGGTGAACCATAAGACACCACCCTGATGGCCGTTGCGCGCGCCGCGCATGCTGTCGCTAACAGAATGTTCGACCGCACGGATGTTGGTCGACTTGATCGACAACAATGGCCGCTGATCGGGATAGCCCTGCATATCGACGATGCCGCCGCCGACGAGGTCGTAACCGTCGACCAGCACGAACCGACCGGTACGCGGGTTGACGTCGTGGGGATCGAGCGCCAGCATCGCCCGAGATCGCAGGATCACCTCGCCGACTGCGTCGCGCTCGAGTGCATCAGTTTCGGTCGTCGTCAGATCGCCGGTGTCGATTACCCGCTCGATGCGCTCCACAGTGACCGGGGTCTGCAAGGTTCCGAGTTTGAGTGTGTACTGGCTGCCGGCGACGAGTGCATTCTTGCCGAGCCAAAAAAGGCGGCCGCGGAAAACGTTTGTTTCGACCGGCGGGTGTTCTTCGTGACTGACCAACTCGCCGCGTTCGACAAATATCTGCTCCTCAAGGGTGAAGCCGACTGATTGGCCGGCATGTGCAGCGAATATCGGCTCGCCGACATTCCAAGCCTCGATGCTTTTTATTTCGGCGGTCTTGTTCGACGGGGAGAAGAGCAAACGGTCGCCCACCCGCAACCGCCCGCTTTCGATGCGGCCCGAAATGATACGGCGATCATCGAATCGGTAGACATCCTGGACCGGCATGCGCAGGGCGAGATCGCGCAGAGGCGCCATCGAGCGCATGCGCTCCAGCGCCTCGAGCACGCTCGGCCCGTTATACCAGCTCATCTTCCGCGAACGGGCTGCCAGGTTCTCGCCCTCACGCGCGGATACCGGGATGACGAAGGCCGGGCGGATCCCGATGCTCTCCAGATAGGCGCGATATTCCAGTTCGATCTCGGCAAAACGCTCGGGCTCGTAGCCGGTCAGGTCCATCTTGTTGATCGCCACCGCGACCTGTCGGATGCCGAGTAAATGCACGAGGTACCCGTGACGGCGCGATTGCTCGCGAACGCCTTCCTCGGCGTCGATGACCAGAAGCGCGGCATCGCCCTGGGCGGCCCCGGAGATCATGTTCTTCAGGAATTCCCGGTGGCCAGGCGCGTCGACCAACACGTAATCGCGTTGATCGGTGGTGAAACGGATATGGCTGACATCGATGGTTATGCCCTGATCGCGCTCGGCCTGGAAAGCATCGGTGACAAACGCCCACTCGAATGGCATTCCCCGCTTGCTGCACATCGCCTCGACCGCTTCGCGCCGGCCTTCAGGCAAGGCGCCGACTTGGTGCAGGAGATGGCCGACGAGGGTCGACTTACCGTGATCGACATGGCCGACGACGGCGACATAAAGCGGTGCCGGGCCACCCTCGCCAGCGACCGGCCGGCTCGCTGCCGCCGGAGATTTGGATTTGACGGCTAATAAATCGGAGGATTTGGGCTTCGCTTTCCTAGCCTTGCCGCCGGTTTGCGTCCTCGACCCTCCAGCCGTGCCGCGGGCTTCAGGTTTTCTTGTTGATTTGGTGCTCACGGTTTCGCGCTCTTGGATGTTCGTACCCGCCGTGGCGAGAATGCCCACGGGGGCTCGGAATGCCGCCCGCCCGAATGACTGCCGGGCTTAGACCGGGCTCGCCTAAATAGTCCCGGTGGAGGGGTTTTGCAAGACACCCCCAAACCTTCACAGGGGCCGTCGAATGCGATATAGCGTCGGCGAGCTATGCAAAAGTCAATTATCAAGCGCGCCGACCCGCATGTGCGATCAATTCGCGGGACGCCAGCGCGAGCGAGGATAAATGTACGAACTGATACCAAAGCGAGCGGGCGCTACGGCGAGAATGGCAGCCTGCGTGCTGCTATTCAGCTCGCTACTAGCCGGATGCGCCAAGGATCAGGTGCAGATTGGCGGCAACGGCCGCGAGGAGAGTTACAAAATCAAGAGTACGGTTGCACCAGAGGGACAGCGACGGGCCTTCACCCGTTCTGGCGCCGGTCAGGCGCGGCAGATAGCAGTAAACGGGTTCTTATGGCGCGCTGCCCTCGACAGCACGGCGTTCATGCCGCTGCGCTCGGCCGACGCCTATGGCGGGGCGATCATTACGGACTGGTATTCACCGCCCGAGAGCCCCAGCGAGCGTTTCAAGATCACGGTCCTGGTGCAGGGTGCCACATTGCGCGCCGACGGGGTCAAAGTCACAGTGTTCAAACAGAAACGGGATGCCAAGGGCGGCTGGATCGACGCAAGGGTGGCCAAGAATACCAGCATCGACCTTGAAAACGTGATCCTGGCGCGGGCGCGAATCTTGCGCGAACAAGCGGCGGCTCGCTGAGTAAGTTATTTGTAAGGGCGGGTTTCAAACCCGCCCGCCCAGCGACAGTCCATTACGGGCGGGACTCAATCCCGCCCTCACGAAATATAGCAAGGATTGCTGAAGGGCGGGGGCAGGACTGATGTCACGCTACAATTTCAGCGAAGCCGAATCGAAGTGGCAAGCCCAATGGGACCGCCGCGCCTGTTTCACTGCCAACGACGACGGCGATCGGCCCAAATATTACGTGCTCGAGATGTTTCCCTACCCCTCGGGCCGCATCCATATGGGCCACGTCCGCAATTACACCATGGGCGATGTCGTTGCCCGCTACAAGCGCGCGCGAGGATTCGATGTGATCCACCCGATGGGCTGGGATGCTTTCGGCCTGCCGGCCGAGAACGCAGCGATCGAACGGGGCATCCATCCTGCAGAGTGGACCTACGAAAATATCGCGATCATGCGCGACCAACTCAAATCGATGGGGCTGGCAATCGATTGGTCGCGCGAGATAGCCACCTGCCACCCCGGCTACTACGTGCACCAACAACGCATGTTCATCGATTTCCTGGCCGCCGGGCTCGCTTATTTGGGGGAGTCGCTGGTCAATTGGGATCCGGTCGACAAAACTGTCCTGGCTAATGAGCAGGTGATCGACGGCAAGGGCTGGCGCTCGGGCGCGGTGGTCGAGCAGCGCCGACTCAAGCAGTGGTTCTTCAAGATCACCGAATACGCCGATGAACTTTTGGAAGCACTGGACGGGCTTGAACGCTGGCCCGACAAGGTGCGGCTGATGCAGACGAAATGGATCGGCCGCTCAGAAGGTGCCCGCGTTTTTTTCGATATCGAAGGGCGAGAAGATCGGGTGGAAGTCTTCACCACGCGGCCTGACACCTTATTTGGAGCGAGTTTCTGTGCGCTGTCACCCAACCACAAACTGGCTGCAGAACTGGCAAAAAACGACGCAGAGCTTGCCAGTTTCATCGAGGAATGCGCCAAGCTGGGCACCAGCGAGGCGACGATCGAGGCGGCCGAGAAGCAGGGCTATGATACCGGCCTAAGGGTTGTCCACCCTTTCGCAAAAGACAAATTCCTGCCGCTCTACGTCGCCAACTTCGTCCTCATGGAGTATGGCGCGGGCGCCATTTTCGGCTGCCCGGCCCACGATCAGCGCGATCTCGAATTCGCTCGCAAATACGGACTGCCGGTGGTCCCTGTTGTACTGCCGCCGAATACCGATGCTGACGGTTTTGCCATCTCGCAGGAGGCATTTACTGGCGACGGAACGGCAATCAATTCCGATTTCATGAACGGATTGCCGGTGGACCAGGCCAAGGCAGCAGCGATCGAGCGTATCGAGGCGATATCCGCCGGACAGGGTACGATCGAGTACCGTCTGCGCGATTGGGGCATCTCGCGCCAGCGGTATTGGGGGTGCCCGATCCCGGTCATCTATTGTCCGGATTGCGGCATCGTGCCGGTTCCGAACGAGGATCTGCCGGTCCTGCTGCCCGAGGACGTTTCCTTCGATAAAACCGGCAATCCGCTGGAACACCATCCGAGCTGGAAATACGTCGACTGTCCCACTTGCGGCAAGCCGTCCGAACGCGCCACCGACACGATGGACACGTTTGTCGACTCCTCATGGTACTTCGTCCGCTTCTGTTCGCCCCGGGCGGACGTGCCGGCAGATCGCCAGGCGATCGACCGCTGGCTGCCGGTCGATCAGTATATCGGCGGGGTCGAGCACGCCATACTACACCTGCTCTATTCGCGGTTTTTTGCCAGGGCGATGAAGCGCTGTGGCTATCTCGGCATCGACGAGCCTTTCGCCGGACTGTTCACCCAAGGCATGGTCTGTCACGAGACCTATCGGGATGAGGCGGGGGGGTGGCTCTACCCGGACCAGATCGAGCGCAACGGGCAGGGCGAGATCGTGCACATCGAGACAGGCGCGCCGGTCACCCTCGGGCGCTCCGAATCGATGAGCAAATCCAAGCGCAATACCGTCGATCCCGAGGCCATCATCAAGGCTTACGGCGCCGACACAGCGCGCTGGTTCATGCTTTCGGACAGCCCGCCCGAGCGCGACCTCGAATGGACCGACGGCGGGGTCGATGGCGCCTGGCGGTATTTGAACCGAATCTATCGCATGATCGACGAGCCGCCCATTGGCTTGCCGTCGGCTGGAACCGGGCAGCCAGAATCAATGAGCGAAGATGCGGACTTGCTGCGGCGCGCCACCCATCGCACAATCGTCGCTATTAGCCGCGACCTCGACAGTTTCGGATTTAACCGGGCGGTTGCCCGCATCAGGGAGCTGACTAATGCGATCGGTGATTTCACCGGCTCGATCGATGCGAGCAGCGTTCCAGCGGACGCTGCCTGGGCGATCCGCGAAGGGCTGGAGATAGCGGTGCGGTTGATGAATCCGATGGTACCCCACTTGGCCGAAGAGCTGTGGCAGCGCCTCGGGCACCAAAGCCTGCTCGCCGAGACACCGTGGCCTGAGGCCGACGGCGCGCTTCTTATCGAGGAAAACGTGACGATGGCGGTGCAGGTCAACGGCAAGCTGCGCGGGACTTTGGAGTTGCAGGCAGGAGCCGAAGCCGGCGAGGTCGAGGCCGCCGCTCTGGCCCTACCCGCGGTAACCCGCGCCATCGCTGACAAGGAGGTCAAACGGGTGATCGTCGTGCCGGACAGGATCGTCAATGTCGTGGTTTAGGACAAACATAAACCGGCGGCGGGTGGCGGCCCTGTGCCTGGGTGCCGGCGTTCTGATCAGCGTTCTCGGTGGCTGTGGCTACCGGCCGCTCTACGCCAGCGGTGCGCGCGGCGGCGTCGCCAGCGATCTGGCAGCGATTAAGATTGGGCTGATCCCCAACCGGACGGGACAGCAGCTGCGTAATATCCTGCTCGACCGCATGAACCCGCGCGGTGAACCCTCGCAGCCACGCTACAAGTTGGAAATCGCCATCCTGCCCAGCCGCCAAGAGCTGGGCGTGCGAAAGGACGATACTTCCTCCCGCGCCAACTTTATTCTCGATGGGAAATACCGCCTTCTCGACACCAGCAACGGCCGGACCCTCTTCGAGGCGGAGACCCGCCGCGTCGCCAGCTATAATATCAGCGACGACGACTTCTCGACGATCAGCGCGGCGGCGGCGGCGCGTCGGCGGGTGGCACGCGAACTGGCCGATGAAATCGTCATCCGCGTCTCGGTCTATCTCAACCGGCGGCGCGCGCCCAAACCGCAGAAATCCTCAGAAAATTGAAAATCCCGCCACGACAGATCGAGGCCTTTCTCAAGAATTCCGACCCTGGCCTTCGTGCGGCACTATTCTTTGGCAGCGACGAGGGGCTGGTCCGCGAACGCGCCAACCGACTGGCGGCGTCGAGCGTCGATGATGTTACCGATGCGTTTTGTGTTGCCGACCTGACTGGACCCGAAATTATAAAGGATCCCGCCCGCCTCGCCGACGAGGCCAATGCCCTCTCGCTAACCGGCGGCGCGCGCCTTGTGCGCTTGCGCGGCGCCACCGATGGGATCGCGGAGGCGCTCCGCTTCGTCCTCGACGGACCTGCGTGCGAGGCGTTAATCGTCATCGAGGCCGGGCCGCTGGCGCCGCGATCGGCCTTACGCAAGCTCATTGAGGGCAGCAAGCGGGCCGGCGCCGTCGGCTGCTATCCCGATGAGGCCAACGATGTTGCTGGCGTCGTTCGCGATACCCTCCGCACTCACGGCCTGACACCGTCGAATGATGCTCTCAGCTACCTCGCCGGCAATCTCGGCAGCGACCGGCGGGTGACGCGTAGCGAAATTGAAAAGCTGGCGCTTTATGCCGCGGACCAACAGAGCGTGAGCCTCGAAGATGCGCAAGCCGTAGTCGCCGACAACGCCGGGCTCGGCCTCGACGACGTCGCCCTGGCAGCCGCCGAGGGCGATCATACCGGCCTCGACCGGGGCCTTTCCAAGTTGCTGCTTGAAGGTGTTAGCCCGGTGGCGGTGCTGCGGGCGGCGGCGCGCCATCTGCAGCGACTGCACCAGGCCGCCGGCCTGACTGCCGGCGGCAAGCGGCCGAAGGAAGCGATGGCTGCGCTGAGGCCGCCGGTTTTCTTCAAACAGATCGGACACTTCCAGGCTCAACTGCGGTGGTGGACGCAAGCCGATCTCGGGCTCGCCCTCGAATACCTGATCGAAGCCGAGGTAAAGTGCAAATCGACCGGCGCGCCAAGCGAGGCGCTCTGCAGTCGCGCGCTCATGACAATCGCCAACGCCGCCAACCGCCGACGCCAAGTAGTCGCGTGATCCGACAGCCCCGATTCGGCCCTCGCGCCGCTCGCTACTTACCCGTCACCCGGTCCTAAACGCCGGTGTCCATACGATGGCGCGCGGGATTCCGCGGCCTTATATCAAGCTGCGCTTATAATTGCCCACGGATCGATCCTTCGGGCCGTCCGGGGTGACGATTGGAGGGAAGGGGTCAGAACGCCGCTCGCGTAGACCCTAAATGAGACCCGTTCAGCGGCTGCCGCGGGTCAGGCGCTGGAGAACATCGTCGAGCTGTTCGAGGGTCTTGTAGCGGATGATCAGCGAGCCGGCTTCGCCGCGGCCCTTGATCTCGACGGCGAGGCCAAGAAGTACGGCCAGTTCTTTTTCCAGCGCCATCGTGTCGACCGGCTTACTGTCGGCGTTTTCCGCGGCGGCCGCCTTCGATTTTTTGAGGGATGTCTTGCTGATCCGTTCGGAATCGCGGACGTTCAAGCCCTTGGCGATGATCTCCTTGGCCAGCGCCTCGGGGTCCAAGGCCTTGAGCAGCGCACGCGCGTGACCGGCGGTCAGTGCGCCCTGATCGATCATTTCCTTGACCGCCGCCGGCAAGGCCAACAGGCGCAGGGTGTTGGCAACGTGACTGCGGCTCATGCCGACGATCCCGGAAACCGTTTCCTGGGTGTGCTTAAATTCATCCATCAGCCGACGGTAGGCTTCAGCCTCTTCGAGCGGGGAGAGGTCCTGGCGTTGAAGGTTTTCGATCAGCGCGATTTCGAGGGCATCGTTGTCCGCCATATCGCGGACCATGACCGGCACTTCGTGAAGCTTGGCGGCCTGGGCAGCCAGCCAGCGTCGCTCACCAGCGATGAGTTCAAATTTCCTGGGATCGTCGGGGTGGGGACGGACGAGGATCGGCTGTAGGATCCCCTTATCGCGCACCGATTGGGTCAGCGATTCGAGATCTTCTTTACGGAAGATTCGCCGGGGTTGCACCCGGCTCGGCTGGATCTGGTCGACAGGTATGGTACGCTGAGCGCGACTACGGCTCGGCGGCGCGCTGTCCTCGCCGAGGAGCGCATCGAGACCGCGGCCGAGGCTGCGTCGCTTGAATTTAGGTTCGCTCACAGTGCGAGCTCGCTCACGACTGCAGCATCCTTTCGCGCTTGAGCACTTCGCTCGCCAGATGAGCGTAAGCATGCGAGCCGGCGCAAGTGATGTCGTAGAGCAACACCGGCTTGCCGTGGGACGGCGCCTCGGAAACGCGGACGTTTCTGGGGATGATGGTCTGGTAGACTTTGTCACCAAAAGCGCCGCGAACATCATCGGCTATCATACCGCATAGGTTGTTACGACGATCGTACATTGTAAGGACCACGCCTTGTATCTCAAGGGTCGGATTGAAGCCGCGCCGGATGCGCTCGATGGTCCGCACCAAATGGCTCATCCCTTCGAGCGCGTAGTATTCGCACTGTAGCGGCACCAACACTGCATCGGCGGCGACCAAGGCGTTGACGGTCAACAGACCGAGCGCCGGCGGGCAATCGATAAGCACATAGTCGAACTCATCCAGATGGCCGGAGAGCTTGCTCCGCAGTCGGAATTCGCGGCTCTCCTCGTTGACCAACTCAACCTCGGCGCCGGCCAAATCGACGCTCGTCGGTACCAGCTTCAACCCCGGCACGACGGTATCGGTGATCAGCTCCTCGAGAGAGACATTCTCGATCAATAGCTCGTAGGAGGTCAGCAGAACTTTGTTGTGATCCAGCCCGAGGCCCGTCGTGGCATTGGCCTGGGGGTCGAGGTCAATGACCAGAACCCGCCGCCCGACCGCAGCCAAGGCAGTCGCCAGATTAATCGTCGTCGTGGTTTTGCCTACACCACCTTTTTGGTTGGCCACCGCCAGGATTCTGGCGGCTGTATGACCGTTCACCTCAGGACCTGATGGCACGTTCAACCTCCGTGATACGCAATACGGTGCCCGACGGATCGGTGATACTGGGGAACCGTTCAATCCGCAGTGTCCAAGATTTTTGTGCCGCGGTCAATTCCCGTTCGACCGATTTGCCCTTCAAAAAAATGAAGGCCGCATTGGACTTGGCTTCAGAGTTGACGAAAGGATACGCAAATGCAAGCAATTTCGGCAAGGGTGCGAGGGCACGAGCGGTGATGACAGTCGCCGAAATATCGCGGGGTGCTGTCTCGATCCGACCATGGTGGATTTCGACAGCAGTGCCGGTGACCCGCGCGGCTTCATTGAGAAACGCACACTTCCGGCCGTCACTCTCGATCAGCATCACGTCTTCGAACCCGAGTATCGCGAGAATCAGACCCGGTAGCCCGGCACCGCTGCCGATATCAACGAGGCGCCGATGCGAGCCCGGGATGAGTGCGGCCAATTGCGCCGCGTCGAGGATGTGCCGGCGCCAGATATCTTGCAGGCTGGCGGTGGAAACAAGATTGATCTTCGCCTGCCAGGTCTCCAGCAATGCGGCGTAGCGCTTTAGCCGGGTCAATGTTTCACGTGAAACACCGGTGAGTTTGGCAAAATCCTCGGGCGACAGGGGCGCAGCCGTCACCATGACCCGGGCTACCTGGGGTCAGCGTCAGAGCTAACGCGATCCCGCCGGACATAACCGAGCAAGGCGGTCAAGGCCGCCGGGGTCACACCGGATATCCTCCCGGCGGCTCCAAGGGTTGCCGGCCGCGCAGCCATCAGCTTGTCGCGGATCTCGATCGAAAGGCTCCTAATGCCGCAATAGTCGAGATCAGCGGGCAGGGCAAGCCCTTCGTCCCGTCGAAGCCGCTTGATGTCGGCCTCCTGCCGAGCGAGGTAGCCGCTATAGGTCGCTTCGATTTCAAGCTGTTCGGCGACATCGGATCGTATATTGCTCAGGCCGGGCCAGATCTTCGCCAGCCTAAGCAGATCAACACCCGGATAGGCAAGCAGATCGTGGACTGACCGACGCTTGCCGTCGTAATTGACTTTGAGCCCATGGCCGCAAAGTTCATTCGGCGTTGCCGCAAGCCTGCGAACAATGCCCTGCGCTTCGGCAAGGGCTGTAGCCTTTGCGTGGTATCGATCAGCGCGAGAGGCAGAGATGCAGCCGATCTTCTCACCGCGCCCGGTTAACCTTAGATCGGCGTTGTCGGCCCGCAGTTGCAGCCGATATTCGGCTCGCGAGGTAAACATACGGTAAGGTTCTGCCGTGCCATTGGTCACCAGATCGTCGATCATTACGCCGATATAGGCCTCTGCCCGATCGAGGATGAAGGGCGCACTGGCGCCCACCGACAATGCCGCGTTGAGCCCGGCCATCAATCCCTGGCCAGCGGCCTCTTCGTAACCCGTCGTGCCGTTTATCTGACCGGCAAGGAAGAGTCCTGGCAGCCTCAGCGTTTCGAGCGTTGGGCCGAGCTCGCGGGGATCGATGAAATCGTATTCTATGGCGTAACCCGGCCGGCGCATTACCGCGTGTTCGAGCCCGGGGATAGTGGCCAGAAGCGCTTGCTGTACGTCTCGCGGCAGCGAGGTCGAAATCCCGTTGGGGTAGACTGTGTCGTCGTCGAGACCTTCCGGCTCGAGAAAGATCTGGTGTCGCGCCTTATCCGCGAAGCGAACGACCTTGTCCTCGATGGAAGGGCAGTATCGGGGGCCGGTGCCGACGATCTGCCCCGAATAGATCGGCGAGCGATGGATATTTTCGGCGATCAGGGCGTGCGAGGCCTCGGTCGTTCCGGTGATATGGCAAACCGTCTGGGGCGTCGTGATGCGTTCGGTCATGACCGAGAATGGCAGGGGCGGGTCATCGCCGCGTTGAACCTCGAGCCCCGTCCAGTCGATACTCGTCCCGTCGAGGCGCGGCGGGGTTCCGGTCTTGAGGCGTCCTAATCGGAATCCCGCCCGGCCAAGTGTTGCGGCGAGCCCGATCGACGGGGCCTCGACGCCCTCACCATTGCCTGCCGCTCGCCCCGCGGGATAAGTCTCCTCGCCTAGGTGGATTAGGCCATTGAGAAATGTGCCGGTGGTCAGAACAGTGCTGGTGCCGGTGATTTTCTCGCCTTCGCCCATGACTACCCCAACGACCCGGCCATCCGGGCTCAGGATCAAATCTTCGACGGCGCCCGCGCGGATCTCAAGGTCGGGCTGCTCGGCTAAGATCGCCTGGACGGCTTGGCGATAGAGCTTGCGATCTGCCTGAGCGCGCGGTCCGCGAACCGCCGGGCCTTTGCTGCGATTGAGCAGGCGGAACTGTATCCCGGCACGGTCGATGGCCCGTGCCATGATGCCGTCGAGAGCGTCGATCTCGCGCACCAGATGGCCCTTGCCCAGCCCGCCAATCGCAGGATTGCACGACATTTCGCCGATCGTCTCGATGCGGTGGGTCAGCAACAGGGTGCGAGCGCCCAAGCGCGCCGCCGCCGAGGCCGCTTCACAGCCGGCATGCCCACCGCCGATAATAATGACATCGAAATCAGTCATGAAACGAAATGTAGGGAGTGCTCCCAGCGCTGTCCACCGGCGCTCACCCCTAATGTTGGCCAAAGTGCTTGGAAATCTGCAGCCTGCTTCTGTTTCACGTGAAACTTTACTTGCCGATACAGAAATCCCGAAAGATCACGTCGAGTAGATCTTCGACATCGACGCGGCCGGTGATCCGCCCGAGGGCGCGGGCAGCGAGCCGGACATCCTCGGCGACTAATTCAGCGCTTGCCCCGGCGCTCGCCCGCTCCAGCGCTTCCCGGCAATCCTCAAGCGCCAGGCGATGTCGCACGCGGGTTAGGGCAGGGCCGCCGGATACCGCCAACCTCCGGGAGACTTCCTTGGTCAACCGCTCAAGCAGCGCCGGCATGCCTTTGCCGGTCAGAGCGGAGATGGCCAAGACACTCGCGCCCCTAATTTTGCCGGGAATCCTGCCGGAAACAATATCGATCTTGTTGACGGCTACGATGGCGTTTTCATCGATATGAGCCCGGCTCTCCAGGTTGCGGGTGTCCCCAAGGTCGAATACGACGATCCTGAGATCGGCACTTTGAGAGCGTTTGAGAGCGCGGCGCACGCCCTCCGCCTCGACTGGGTCACCCGCAATGGGATCTATCTCGCGGAGCCCTGCGGTATCGGCAATCGTGACCGGCAGTCCGCCGAGATCGAGATGGACTTCGACGATATCTCGGGTGGTTCCTGCCGTGGCCGCGACAATCGCCGCCTCGCGCCGGGAAAGGGCGTTGAGGAGGCTCGATTTTCCCACATTGGGCGCGCCGACTATGGCCACCGAGAGGCCTTCGCGTAGGCGCTGACCGCGCCCATCGTCTTTGAGATGATCGCCGATCTCCGCAGCCACAGCCGTTACGGTATCCAGCGCTACTCGTTCCATAGAAGTCGGTAGGTCTTCATCGGCGAAGTCAATGGCGGCCTCGAAGTGAGCTAGGGAATGGGTCAGCCGTGCGCGCCACGATTCGTAGAGCGCGGCCAGTGTACCTTCGCTCTGGCGCAGGGCCTGACGGCGCTGGGCCTCGGTCTCAGCCTCGATCAAATCGGCGAGGCCCTCGGCGGCGGTGAGATCGAGCTTGCCATTCTCGAAGGCGCGCCGGGTAAATTCCCCTGGCTCGGCGGGCCGTGTTTTGGCGAGCCGCGATAGCGCATTGATTACGCCGGCGATCACCGCCGGCCCGCCATGAAGATGGAGCTCGGCAACATCCTCGCCGGTGAAACTCGCCGGAGCCGGAAACCACACGATCAGCGCATCGTCGAGGGTCTCGCCGGTCGCCGGATCGGTGAGCCTGGCCCGCGTCACCCGGCGTGCCGGCGGCTCAGCGCATCCCAGCGCCGTCAGGGCCGCGCCCGCCGCCGGCCCGGAAATGCGGATCACCGCGATTCCGGCGCGCCCGGCGCCGCTCGATTGGGCGAAGATGGTCTCGCGCGCGGAGCTCATCGTTTGACTTTGGTTGCGCGCGGGAATCTAGCGTGGCGCGGTCTTATCACGCAGGCCGAGGCGGAGCCGCGCCACCCTTCCGCCCTCGACGATATGTGTTTGGAGAATCTCGTCGACATCCGCTTTCGTTGCGTAGCTGTACCAAACCCCCTCGGGATAGATCACCATGGTCGGCCCAAGCTCACAGCGGTCGAGGCAACCGCTGGCATTGATCCGCAAGCGCCCGATGCCGAGCGTCCGGGCCTGCGCCTTCATATAGTCGCGCAAAGCCACCGAGCCCTTTTCCGAGCAGCACCCGCGCTCGTGGCCGTCGGGCCTGACGTTGGTGCAGCAAAAAACGTGCTGCTCGAAAAAAAGCGGAGGATCGCTTTCATTTCCGTCACGTATTACTGACATCTTCGGTCCTTCCCGGGCGATCCAATCTTGGCGGCCCTGACAGCCTGCCGCTGTCGTGGAATTTTCTCCGTGCCGCAAGCGCTTTCTAAAGTAGTTGCCTTACGCCAGAGTGCGTACCAGTTCAATCCCGGTGGGCCGTCCGGCCCCAATCTTCATTATTATGTTGGAATGACATCATGGCTCGGACAAGACCCTCCGCCAAAAATGAGGCTACGCCAGCCTCGGGAAATCGTCTCGGCGACGAAACCAGTCCCTATTTGCTTCAACATAAAGATAACCCAGTCCATTGGCATCCGTGGGGCAAACCAGCGCTGGCAGAAGCGAAAGCATCGGGCCGGCCGGTTATGATCTCGATCGGCTACGCAGCCTGCCACTGGTGTCACGTCATGGCCCATGAGAGCTTCGAGAACGCGGAAACCGCGGCGCTGATGAACGATTTGTTCGTCAACATCAAGGTCGACCGCGAGGAGCGCCCCGATATAGATAGCTTTTACCAGCACGCGCTCCAGCTTCTGGGCGAACACGGCGGCTGGCCTTTGACCATGTTCCTAACTGCCGAGGGTGAGCCGTTCTGGGGCGGCACCTATTTTCCCGGCGAGGCCAAATACGGGCGGCCGGGGTTTCGCGAGGTATTGCGCCGGATCTCGCAAATATATGCGAACGAGCCAGACAAGGTGCGCACCAACGCAGCTGCGATCAAGGATGCATTAGCCCAGATTGCCGAGGCCGACGCCGGTGATTTGCCGGGGATAGACACAATCGACGCGGCTGCCGGTCAACTTCTGGGGCTGATCGACAGTGTCCATGGCGGCATTGGCGGAGCGCCGAAATTCCCGCAAGTCCCGATATTCGAGCTGCTGTGGCGTGCCTACCTGCGGGGCAGGGGTCCTCAATACCGCGACGCCGTTACCGTGACCCTCGATCGGATGTGCCAAGGCGGGATCTACGACCATCTCGCCGGCGGTTTCGCGCGCTATTCGGTCGATGCCTTTTGGCTGGTCCCGCATTTCGAGAAGATGCTCTACGACAACGCACAGCTCATCGATCTGCTCACCCTGGTATGGCAGGAGACCGGTAATCCTCTCTACGAGCAACGAATCGCCGAGACCATAGGCTGGCTTCTACGCGAGATGGTGGTCGAAGGGGGCGGATTTGCTGGTGCACTCGACGCTGATTCGGAAGGCGTGGAAGGGCGATTTGCGGTCTGGTCTGAGTCCGAGATCGACGCTGTGCTTGGACCCGAGGCCGCGTTCTTCAAAGATGCATACGACGTCAGCGATGCTGGCAATTGGGAAGGCAAGACGATCCTCAATCGGAGCAAGCGCACCGAACTCGGTAGCGAAGCTGAGGAAACTCGCCTCGCTGAGGCCCGCGCTAAGCTGCTGGCGGTGCGGCAGCGGCGGGTACCCCCCGGAATTGACAATAAGGTACTGTCAGACTGGAACGGCCTTGCCATCGCCGCCCTGGGCAACGCAGGGCTGGTCTTCGGGCGTCCGGAATGGATCGAGGCGGCTGTTTCGGCCTTTGATTTTGTCGTTTCGAAAATGATCGTCGATGGCCGATTGCAGCATAGCTGGTGCGCTGGACGCCCGGCCCACCCTTCGACGCTCGACGATTACGCCAATTTGTGCCGCGCGGCGCTTGTCTTGCACGAAGCGCACGGCGAAGAACGCTACCTCGCTCAGGCGATCGAATGGGTCGCGATCGTCGATTCTAGCTTTGCCGATAGCGACAGCGGGTATTTTTTCACGGCACAGGACGTCGACGACGTCGCCGTGCGCGAAAAAACTGCGCTCGATAACGCCACCCCCGCCGGCAACGCGACCTTGATCGGCGTTTTGGCGCGATTATATTATTTGACAGGTGAAGAAGGGTACCGCGCGCGCGCCGAAATGGTGGCCCGGGCATTCTCGGGCGGCTTAAAGCGCAATGTATTCTCTCACGCGACCCTGCTCAACAATTGCGACTTCCTTCAGGACGCGCTCCAGGTGGTTTTGTGTGGCGATGAAGATAAAGACGGTAACCGCGAGGCGATGCACCAGGCGGTTCTCAGCCACTCGCTCCCTAACCGTGTTTTGCTGCATGTAGCCAAGAGTGCCGTACTGCCGACGACCCATCCCGCCCACGGTAAAGAACCTATCGGGAACAGAATAACAGCTTATGTTTGCCGAGGAACGACTTGCTCGTTGCCCTTGAATGACCCCGGGGCGCTATCCGCACAACTCGCCCGATGACCGCCTTGGCTACTCTTACGGATCGCCAGTCCGGTCGGCCGATTGACCCTGACGGAGCGTGATGGGGCCCTCATCAGGGTTGATTGGGGTGTCCGAGAGGGCTCGGAACGGACGGTGCTGCTGAAAGAAGCCGCAGCTCAGTTGAATAGCTATTTTTAAAGTGAAATCAAAGTTTTCATAGTTTTTATTAATCCTTTAGGGTCCGCATTCCAATTTAACGCATGGAAGTATATGACTAATATTACTTTTAGCGAATTGTCTACCTACGGAGAATTGGCGCAAATCGTGGGGGGATCGGCACGCTCCTTTGGCACTGCCTGCGGCCGCAATCCGATCCCAATCATCATACCCTGCCACCGGGTGGTTGCCGCAAATGGGCGGTTCGGCGGATATTCGGGCGGCACAGGCATAGAAACCAAGCGTGTGCTGATCGCCCACGAAGGAGCTGTGCATGCAGGTCCGGCGACGCCAGGTGACAAGCCGGTCCAGGCCGCGCTATTGTAAACCGCACCCGATTTCCGGGCAGCCCAAAAAAATATGCACGGGGAGTGACGAGAGATGGCTGAAGTAACGATCACGGCCGGCGACGGCGGCACGTTCTCCGCATACCTGGCAAGCCCGGCCACGGGTTCGGGACCGGGAATCGTTGTGATTCAGGAAATCTTCGGTATCAACAAAGTCATGCGGGATATCGCCGACGGCTGGGCGGCGCTGGGCTACATGGCAATCTGTCCCGACCTTTTTTGGCGGCAGGAGCCGGGAATCCAGTTAACCGATCAGAGTCAGGCCGAATGGGATCGGGCATTCGAGCTTTACCAGGGCTTCGATGAGGCCAAGGGCGCAGAGGATCTGGGCGCCACTCTTGCCCATCTTCGCGGACTCGGAGAGTGCACGGGAAAAATCGGCTCGGTCGGTTTTTGCCTCGGCGGCAAACTCGCCTATTTGATGGCGACCCGTACCGATACTGATTGCAATGTCGGTTATTATGGGGTTGGCATCGAGAACGCTCTCGACGAGGCGGCGAACATCAAGGCGCCGCTGCTGCTGCACATTGCCGAGAAAGATCAGTTTTGCCCGCCCGAGGCGCAGGCGAAGGTCCACGGCGCCCTCGACGCATACGGCCAGGTCACGATCCACGACTATACCGGCGTCGACCACGCATTCGCCCGGACCGGCGGCGAGCACTACGACAAGACGGCGGCCGATCTGGCGAATCAGCGCACGGCCGACTTCTTCGACGACAACCTCAAAAGCTGATGCCGCAGTTGGAGAGAGGACGGAAGCCAACAGAAACCGGGGGAAGATCATGACAAAGGCAATCCGCATACACGAAGCCGGCGGGCCCGAGGTTCTACGCTGGGAAGATGTCGAGGTCGGCGAACCCGGCGGCGGCGAAATCCGGCTCAAACACACCGCGGTCGGGCTCAACTACATCGATACCTACCATCGCAGCGGGCTCTATCCGCTCGAATATCCGGCCGTCCTGGGCATGGAGGGCGCGGGCGTCGTCGAAGCCGTAGGCAAGAGCGTGAGTGATCTGAAAGAGGGCGACCGCGTGGCCTATGCCAGCCCGCCGTTCGGTGCCTATGCCGAAGTACGGCTGATGCCGGCCGACCGGGTCGTCAAAATTCCCGCCGCAGTGAGCGACGAGACAGCCGGAGCGATGATGCTGCAGGGCATGACGGTGGAATACCTGCTGCGCCGCACCTACCAGGTCAAAAAGGGCGATACCATTCTTTTCCATGCCGCCGCCGGCGGGGTCGGGCTGATCGCCTGCCAGTGGGCCAAACATCTGGGCGCGACAGTGATCGGCACCGTTGGCTCTGAAGAAAAGGCCGCGCTCGCTCGGGCCCATGGCTGCGATCATCCAATCCTCTATCGCAATGAGAGTTTCGTTGAGCGGGTGCGCGAGATCACCGATGGCAAAGGTGTTCCAGTGGTCTACGATTCGATCGGCAAGGATACCTTCATGGATTCATTGGATTGCCTCAGTCCGCTTGGTCTTCTGGCAAATTTTGGTGCCGCCTCGGGGCCGGTTCCACCCGTCGATCTGGGCATCCTGGCGCCCAAGGGATCGCTCTACGTGACCCGGCCGACATTGATGACCTATACCGCCTCGCGCGAGGATCTGGTGCGCAGCGCGGAGGCACTGTTCGACGTTGTCGGCTCAGGCGCCGTTACGATCGAGATCAACCAGCGATACAAGCTTGCCGAGGCCGAACAGGCCCACCGCGATCTCGAAGGGCGAAAGACGACCGGCTCGACGATCCTGTT
>JAPULJ010000193.1 GCA_027295145.1 Alphaproteobacteria bacterium
CAGGACAAACCGGTCGGAGATGACGTAGGAATTGGCCGGCGGGGTGAAAAACTCCCAGCCGAGGCCCCAAATGAGGCCACGCGTATCGCGCTCGATCACGTAGATGTGCTGGCCGTCGGTGTCCCACACCGGGGCGAAAAACCCCTGGTGGCGCTCGATGGCAAGAATTCCGATCAACTGCGCGAACGCGAATACCGCCACAACGGCGCCCGCGGTGAGCAGCCCGACCGCGAGCTTCCAGCGCGCCCAGAGCTTCTTCCACACAAGTTGCAGGTACTTCATCGCTGAAAATGTGTGGTCGAACAGCCCCCGCCGCCAGTCATTTTTTCCGCCCGTTATGGTTAACGGTCGTTAACGGTCCTCGGTCATGCGCCGGTAGAGCGCGAACAGGCGCTCCCAGTGGCGTTCGGCCGCCGGTTTGTCATAACACCAGCGCAGGGGGAAGGCGAAACCGTGATGGACGCCGGGCTGGATTTCGAGCTCGCCGGTGGTGCCGGCCGCCTTGAACAGCCCGTGCATTTCCTCGACCATGTCGAGCGGCGCCAGTTCGTCATGCTCGGCGCACGAGATGTAGAGCTCGCCTTCAACCTTATCGAACGAGGCTATTACCTTATCGAAGGAGAGGCGCGGACTCTCTTCAGCATCGCCGACCAGCCAGGTGCCGTGAAACGACGCGGCGGCGCCGATACGGTCGGGATAGTGCGCCGCGGCGGCCAGCGCGTAGGGGCCGCTCATGCAGTAGCCGTGGGTGCCCACCGGACCGGCCTCGACCTCGTCGCTGTCGCCGATGAAGGCGAGCATGGCGGCGATGTCTTCCATCACCGGCGGGATCGTCATCTTGGTGCGGATCGCGCGCATGGCCGTGTGGTCGGCGCTGCCTTTTTCCAGCACGTCGGGCCCGAAAAAAGTATCGCGCCCGGCGCGGTAGTAGAGGTTGGGCAGCAGCACGTAGTAGCCCACGGACGCCAGCCGCCGCGCCATGTCGCGCAACTCTTCGCGGATGCCCGGCGCGTCCATCAGAAAGAAGATGGCGGGGGTGGGTCCGCCGCGCTCGGGCCGGCAGACGAAGGTCTCCATCTCGCCGTCGTTGGTGGTGATGTCCAAGGTTTCTTCGATCATCGCTGATCCTCCTCGATCCAGTAACGGCTTGGTTTTACCATGGGGGCCGGCAAACGGCACAACGGCGGGTGTCCTAGGACATGAATCTAGTACCGTCCAACCGTATAGAAATGCCGCGGGGGAGAGTTGACAGTGCGCGCAAGACGTCCGTTCTCACCCCGACCACGGACAGGCGGGTTGCGAACGGGTCATTAGGGTGTCTTCGCATGGGATCTGGAGCGCAGCTGGCGGCAATACAACAAAACGAAGAAAGACAAGTTGAAGAATACAATTTAAGGTCGGTATCCGAAGCCGTGAACAGGACAACCAATGCTTGGACGAATAATGAGCCCGTTATTTGGCTTGCTGTTGCTGGTCGTGCTTTACACGGTGAACAGCGTCGCATCGGGTTATTATGGTGAGATTCCGTCTGCAGAAGCGAACGTCATGTACGCCGTCGGTTTCTCATTGCTCCTGACGTGGTGGGTACATGTAGACCGAAAAAAACGCCGCTATCCTGCCCCGTTTGAGTTTGGGGCTTTTGTGTTTTTTGCTTGGATCGTTGTTGTACCTTTCTATTTGATCCACACACGTCGTTGGAAAGGGCTCCCTCTGATTGGCGCCTTATTTGTCGCACTCTTGCTTCCAAGCGTCGCAGGCCGCGTGGCGTACGGATTGTGACCTCTTCGACGACATCGCAATGTGCTGATTTGCAAGGGCGATAGCCCGGCAGCCAGTGCTATATTATCATTATCTGAACGACAGCTTTTGACCCCAACTGGACTTTTCTTCCGCCGGCCATCGCTGCCAAGGTTTCATGGGATACCGGGTTTTCGATAGCTAGACCGGTTCCCGAAATCACTACACGTGCTAGGTTGAGAGCACCATTGTCGGTCGTTTCAATGGATCGAAGGAGAATGTGATGCTGAGATTACTGGCTGGCGTGCTCGCGAGTGTTGCGCTGACCGGAGCTATTGCCGGTGCTTGTTGTGCCAGCCGCTGCGCGGCGCGCATGTGCAGGCAGGTAAACTCCAGGGCCGAGGACAACACAACCGCAACGCCACAGACCGAAACTTAAGTGTGACGCGGCGGTAAACGGACAAGGCGCGTATTGCTTACGGCAACATTTGGCCCGAAGCGGACATTGCTGACTATTTTCTGTTCGTCCTCTTCGGCCGATTGCCAGCCCCTCGTCTTCCTCTGGAATTGGAAGATTGGATGCTCGAAAGGGAGTCAGTTGGGCAATGTTAGTTAACAAACTCTTCTATAACATCGCCAAGTTCGGTGTCCGAAAGTTGGCCCAAAATCCAGAGCTCCGAGCCAAGACGGTCAGCATCGTCAAAGATCAGGTCGTCCCGCAGGCAAAGGCCGAATGGGAGAGGGCCAAGCCCAGGCTCCAACAAGCGAAAGGCACTGTGGTGGGGGCGGCGAAGGATTTAGCCGGAGTGGCGCGGGAGCATGACCCACGGGCGGACCCAAAGAAGTTCTTATCTGAGGCGTCCCGACGATTGCGCGATCGAGTGAAGCGCTAAAGGCAGCCGAAGCCGTTCGCCCAACCGGCTCCGCGGCACGTAATTCCTCGTAATACACCTCGCAACGCTCGACCGAAGTAAACTCCTTGAGCACGTCGGGCATCGCGGCGTTGGACCCGTGCCGCTCGGTAAGTGTTTGACGCTCGCACCGGCCTACGCGGCTGCATCGGTCGCGGCGAGCGGTGGTGCCACAACCGGGAGTGTGTGAACAATGGCTGGCAAGGAACTAACGCTAGAATACCTGCAGGAGATTATTCAGGCGTTTAACACGCGCGATGCCGACAAAATCATATCCTACTTCGCCGAAGACTGCATCTTCTACGCGTCGTGCGGACCCGATATTGAC
>JAPULJ010000194.1 GCA_027295145.1 Alphaproteobacteria bacterium
GAGGCCGACGAAATCAATCCTCTTGCCGCATTGGCGCGCGACCTTGTTGACGATGAGTTTCGGCGCGCGACCACGCGAATATATGGAGCTGCGCCGGGAGCATACGGCGCCGGCGTGTCTGACCTCATCGCGACCGGTCGGTGGGACAAACGCGCGCAGCTTGGAGAGAGCTATATCGCGGCGTCCGCCAACGCCTACGGGGCGGGGCTTGATGGTCGCTCGGACGTCGAGGGATTCTCCGACCGGATCAAGACGGCTGACGCGTTGGTCCACCAACAGGACCATCGCGAGATCGATCTGCTCGACAGCACCGACTACGCCGCGCACGAAGGCGGATTTGCCGCCGCCGCAGAGAACCTTGGCGCGCGGCCCACGCTCTACCACACCGACACATCGATGCCAGACGCACCAAAGGCACGGACGCTGTCCGAAGAAATCAACATCGTGGTTCGCGGCCGTGCGGCCAATCCGGTCTGGATCGACGGCATGATGGTGCACGGCTATCGGGGCGGCGCGGAGATTTCACGCGCGCTGGATGGGCTGTTCGGGTTTGCCGCCACGCTGCCCCAGCGACTTGACCGGCAATTCGAGCTCGTCTTCGATGCGACGCTCGGAAACGAAGCTGTCGATCGTTTCCTGCTCGATAACAACCCCGCGGCGCGCGGCGCCATGGTCGCGAAGTTCAACGAGGCTATCGATCGCGAGCTTTGGCGCCCCAGGCGAAACTCAGTCGCAAAGATCCTCGCGGGGGATGCGTCATGAACGCGGCTTTGCGTAAAGGCTGGTGCCCCTCGCTCATGATGCCGATGGCTTCTGGTGATGGATTGCTGGTCCGGGTCAAGCCGCCAGCGGGACGGCTGACAGCGAGCAATGCCGAAGCCGTGGCCGAGGCTGCGCGCTTGCATGGCAACGGGTTCATTGATTTGACCAATCGGGGCAACCTGCAGATCAGAGGCCTGTCCGACGCCTCTGCCGAGGACTTTGCCGGAGCGATGCTTGAGTTGGGGCTGGCCGTACCGGATCCCGCGGCCGAGGCGGCGCGCACGGTTCTCGTCGATCCCCTGGGAGTGGATGATCCCATGACGCGCGGCGATTCGCGCGCGCTCGGTCTCGCCATTGAAGCATTGATCGTAGAGACCCCCGAGCTGCATGAATTGCCAGGGAAATTTGGCTTCCTTGTCGATGCGGGCAAGCTGCTCCCCACCTTCGGCTTTGGCATCGACATCGCCATCCGCGCGGATGCAGAAGCATGGCGCATTTCACTCGACGGGTGCGCAAGTTCTGCGAGGGTGGAGACGGGCGCGGTCATCGATGCAGTATACCGCCTGGCCTCGATATTCCTGGCCCGCGCAGGCGAGCGAGCCGTACCGGCGCGGCGCATGCGGGAGATAACCGCCGATGGCGGCGGCCAGCGGTTGCTTGAGTCCGCCGGGCTTGTCACCGACGATGCCTCAATGGCGCCACTGCCGAATGAGACGCCGCCGGTCGGCTTCCTTGCTCACGATCACGCCGAGACCGGCGCGTTCGTCGTCGCCGCGCCGTTTGGCCAGCTCCAATCGCAGGAGCTGGTGGCCTTGGCCCGAATGGCGGAGGCATTCGGCGACGGGACGCTCCGCTTGACGTGCTGGAGAGCCATTGTGCTGCCGTCGGTTGACCGCGATCGGGCAGGCGCGCTCGCCGCGAAGGCGGCCGAATTGGGTATGCTGGTCTATGCCGGCGATCCGCGCCGCCTGGTTTCCGCCTGCCCCGGCAGGCCGGCTTGCCCGGCGGCGAGCGTCGATACCCGCGCTGATGCGGCGAGGCTCTCGGCCCTGGACATTGCCGGTGTCGGTGCGATTCACGTTTCGGGATGCGCCAAGGGTTGCGCACATCCGCAAGCTGCGCCGCTCACGCTCGTGGGCAACGACGGCCGCTACGACCTGGTTCGAAACGGACCCGCCGACGCGCGGCCCGATTTTCACGGTCTTGGCATCGCCGAAATTGTCGACCGGCTGCGGCGCGAGGGCGCGCGATGAGGGGCGCACAGGACCATATCCGCGACGCATCGGCAATCTACGCGCAGTCGTTTGCGACCATCCGGGCGGAGGCCGATCTCGCCCATCTCAGTGCGGACGAAGCGCGGGTCGCGGTGCGCATGATACACGCCTGCGGAATGGTCGAAATCGTACGAGAGCTGGTGTTTTCGCCGGATTTCACCGATCGGGCCCAAGCCGCGCTGCAAGAGGGCGCGCCCATCTTGTGCGATTCGCGAATGGTGGCGAGCGGGGTAACGCGGGCGCGCTTACCGGCCGAAAACAACGTGAGCTGCCTGTTAGGCGATCCGCGCGTACCGGAACGCGCTTCGCAGATCGGCAATACACGCTCGGCCGCTGCGGTCGATCTGTGGGGCGAGGCGACGGCTGGCGCGTTGTGCGTGATCGGCAATGCGCCGACCGCCCTTTATCGGCTGATCGAGTTGATCGAGGCAGGCGGTCCGTCACCAGCGGCGATCATTGGCGTGCCCGTCGGGTTCGTCGGGGCGGCGGAATCAAAGGAAGCGCTTGAGAAATTCGACCGCGTTGCGTCCTTGATCATTCGCGGAAGAAAGGGCGGCAGCGCGATGGCCGCGGCGGCCGTCAACGCTCTTGCGAGCACGGCGGAGTGATGGGCGAGATGATCGGAACTCTGTACGGCGTGGGTGTCGGACCGGGAGATCCGGAATTGATGACGCTGAAAGCCGTGCGCATTATCGGCGCAGGGGACGTCGTCGCCTATTTCTCCAAGCGCGGCAAAGCCGGCAATTCACGGACCATCGCCGACAAACATATCCGGCCGACCGCGGAGCAAATACGGCTGGAATATCCCTACACCACGGAGATCCCGGTTTCCGATCCACGGTACACCGCAGCGCTGGATAAGTTTTACGACGATTCCGCCAACCGCATCGATGAGCGCCTGCGCCGCGGACAGAATGTCGTTGTGCTGTGCGAGGGCGACCCGTTTTTCTATGGCTCGTTCATGCATCTCTACGATCGATTGAACGGCGAGCACGAAACGGAAGTGGTTCCGGGGATCACCAGCATGAGCGGATGCTGGACACGGGCGGGCACGCCGATGACCCGCGGCAATGAGTGTCTTTCGGTACTCGCCGGCACGATCGACGAAAACCAACTCGTTCAACGGCTCGAAAACTGCGAAGCCGCGGTCATCATGAAGGTCGGCCGAAATCTGCCGAAAGTGCGTTCCGCACTGTCGCGCGCCGGTTTGGCCGAGCGTGCGATCTTCGTGGAGCGGGGTACGATGTCGGAGGAACGTATCATTCGATTGTGCGAAAAACCGGATGACCGGGCACCGTACTTCTCGTTAGTCCTGGTGCCCGGGCGGCAAGCCGGCCAATGACCGGCCATGTATCGATTGTTGGTCTTGGTCCGGGCGGCCCCGAACACACCACCCCGGCCGCAAGCAATGCTCTGGCGGCGGCGACAGATCTCGTGGGGTACGGGCCTTATCTGGAACGCGTGCCGGCCAGGCCCCAGCAAACCAAACATCCGTCGGACAACAGGGTAGAGATCGAGCGCGCCCGTACTGCGCTTGAGTTTGCACGCGCCGGCCGGCAGGTTGCGATCGTCTCGTCGGGCGATGCCGGCGTCTTTGCGATGGCGGCGACCGTGTTCGAAGCGATCGAGCAGGACCCGCAGGCATTCTCCGCGATCGATGTGACCGTGGTTCCGGGGGTGACCGCGATGGTGGCCGCCGCAGCCCGGCTCGGTGCCCCGCTAGGTCACGATTTCTGCGCCATTTCTCTGTCGGATAATCTGAAACCTTGGGACGTTATCGTGGAGCGCCTGAAGGCAGCGGCCGGGGCGGGGTTCGTTATTGCGCTCTACAATCCAACATCGAAAGCCCGTCCGCGGCAACTGAACGAGGCGCTCGAAATTCTTCGCGGCATCCTGCCGGGTGAAACGCAAGTCGCGTTCGCAACGGCGGTATCGCGACCGGAAGAAAAAATCGTATTGAGCACGTTGGCGGACGCGGACCCCGGATGCGCCGATATGCGGACGTTGGTGATGATCGGCACGGAAGCGACCAGGCAATTGACGATGTCCGATGGAACATCCTGGATCTACACGCCGCGGCGCGCCGAGACGAGTTTGTGATGTCGGTCCACCAACCAATCGAATGCGGCCGCTGCGGTGCCGAGCTGTTGTCCGCTCGGCGGTGGCGGGCGCTCGATCATCACCACCGGGATTTGGCGGGCGCGGGCCGCGGTAAGCTTGGCGCTGGCCGCCGAGCCGCCGGAGTTTTTTGTCACCAGGACGTCAATCCGGTGCGCGTCGAGCAAGGCAAATTCGTCCGCTTCGTTGAACGGTCCGCGCGCAGTGATAACCAGGACGTCAGGTGGCAGCGTCTCAGGCGGCGGAGCATCGACGCTGCGAATGACGTAATGATGCTGCGGCGCCGATACGAAGGGCGCCAAGTCCTTCCGTCCGACCGTGAGGAACACCCGGCGGCGCGTCCGCCCCAGAGCATCCGCGGCCGCCCTCATCGTTGGCACGGCGATCCATTTGTCTCCCGCAACCTTGGTCCAGGGCGGCCTGTGCACCACAAGATGGGGAACGCCGAGCTTCGCGGCTGCGGCGAACGCATTGGCGCTGATGGTCGCGGCGAACGGGTGGGTGGCGTCGATCAATGCCTGTATCGCATTGACACGCAGGTATTCCGCCAAGCCGTCGGCGCCGCCGAACCCCCCGATGCGCACCGGCAGGGCCTGCCGTTTGGGCGTTTTGGTGACCCCTGCCAACGATATGGTGGCCTCGAAACGCGCATCTCCCGCCACGCGTTCGGCAAGATCGCTTGCTTCGGCCGTGCCGCCGAGTATCAAAGTCTTCAAAGGTGACATATCCAACCCGAAATCGCCCGCGCGATGATCCGCCGGCCTTGGACCGGTGGCTCGCCATAGTCGGCATCGGAGCTGACGGTGTCGAGAGCCTTTCGGCGTCCGGGCGCCAATGCATCGCCAATGCGGACCATGTCTTCGGCGGGGCGCGACATCTTAAACTGGCGCGCACGCTGACGACCGGCGAGGAGCATATCTGGCCGTCTCCTATCGCCGACGCGGTGGCGATGATCCTGTCCTTGCGGGGGCGCAACGTCGCCGTTCTGGCGTCGGGTGATCCCAATCACTTCGGAATCGGATCGATGCTCGCCAATACCGTCGGGCCAGATGAACGGATCTGCTATCCCGCCCCGTCTTCGTTCTCGCTCGCAGCGGCGCGGCTCGCCTGGCCGCTTCAGGATATCGATACATTGTCCGCATGCGGACGCCCGCTTGCAGCCATCGTTCCATACTTGCAGCCTGGGCGACGGTTGCTCGTGCTCTCTGGCGACGGCGAAACGCCTGCGGAGATTGCTGCGTTGCTGGTCGATCGCGGCTTCGGCGCTTCGAGGGTCCACATTCTTGAAATGCTCGGCGCCGAAGGCGAGCGCGTTCGCCAATGCGCGGCGGAGGCCTGCGAGCTGGTTGATATCGATTCGTTGAATGTCGTGGGCATTGAAGTGGCGGCGGGGCCTGAATCGAGCCCGCTGCCGATCGCGACCGGCTTGCCAGATGAGTATTTCGAGACGGACGGACAATTGACGAAACGTGAGGTGCGCGCGGTCACACTGTCGAGCCTGGAGCCCCACCCGGGGGAATTGTTGTGGGATATCGGCACGGCTTCGGGATCCATCGCAATCGAGTGGATGCTGCGGCACAAGGCCAATCGCGCTATCGGCATCGAGCCTCGCCAGGAGCGTCTTGAACGGGCAATGCGAAACGCGATTTCGCTCGGTGTTCCCGGATTTCAAGGAGTATCGGGCGAGGCGCCGGGCGCTCTTGAGGGACTTGCGGCGCCCGACGCGGTTTTTATCGGCGGCGGCCTCAAGACCGCCGGTTTGATCGAGCGCGCCTGGGACGCGTTGCCGTTGGGCGGTCGTATCGTCGCAAATTCGGTCACCATCGAGGGCCTCTCGGTTCTGCTCGGCGCTATCGACCGCTTTGGTGGATCGCTGGTTCGCTTGAGCGTTGAGCGTCTTGATACGCTGGGGACGATGCGCGGCCTTCGCCCGGCATTGCCGGTCACCCAGTGGAAGGCGGTAAAGCCATGATCGTCGCCGGGATAGGCTTTCGACGCGGATGTTCGTCCGACAAGATCTTGGGGATCTTGCGAGCTGCCCTGTCGCTGGCGCGCCTCCCGCAGGATGCGCTGACGCTGATCGCGATACCGGAATTCAAGGCGGGGGAAATCGGCCCAGGAACGGCGGCTCGAACGCTGAAGGTGGAACTCCGGGAAATCGACAGCGATGCGATCGGCGCCGCACAAGCAGCGTGCGTGACCCGTTCCGAGACGGTCAATCGAAGGACCGGATTTCATTCCGTAGCCGAAGGCGCCGCGCTGGCGGCGGCCGGCCCGGGCAGCCGATTGATCCTGGCGCGGATCGACAACGGCTCGGCGACCTGCGCGTTGGCCGAAGGCGGGGCGGGATGAGCGTTCATTTCATCGGCGCGGGGCCGGGAGCACCCGATCTGATCACGCTGCGCGGCCGCGATATTCTGGCCAGGTGTGAAGTGTGCCTTTACGCCGGCTCGCTGGTTCATCGCGATATCCTGGGACACTGTCCTCCTTCGGCGCGGAAAGTCGACACTGCACCGATGAGCCTTGATGAGATTGTTGATGAATTCCGGGCCGCCCACACGGCCGGACACGATGTGGCGCGATTGCATTCGGGCGATCTGGCGATCTGGAGTGCGGTCGGCGAGCAAATGCGCCGATTGGACGAAATCGGGATTCCCTACACGCTTACGCCCGGCGTACCGGCGTTCGCCGCCGCCGCCGCGGCGCTGCGGCGCGAATTGACGCTGCCCGAAGTCGCCCAGTCGCTTGTGCTGACGCGGACCTCGGGCCGGGCCTCCGCGATGCCGCCGGGCGAAACGCTGGCGGCATTTGCGAAAACCGGCGCCACCCTAGCCCTGCATCTCTCCGTTCATGTTCTGGAAAACGTGGTCGAGGAATTGAAGCCGCGATACGGATCCGATTGCCCGGTGGCCGTGATCTATCGCGCATCCTGGCCGGATGAAAGGGTCGTGGCCGGGACACTGGCGGACATCAAGGATCGGGTGGATGCCCAGCCTATGGAGCGAACCGCGCTTATTCTCGTTGGCAAGGTATTGGGCGCGACCGACTTCAGGGACAGCGCGCTGTACGACCCGGACTACCGCCGGCGCTACCGGGACGGGGGTGGCTGATGATCTCCAATGGCAGCGGCTTCGCCAACCAGGCGGCCTTCGCGATTGAACAACAGCGTGTCGATCGCGATGTCGGCGCCGGCAATGACTTCAGCCGCGACATCTCGTGCCGCGCGGGCGATTTCGTCGCCGAGCCGGATGCCTTCCGCCGTGGCCAATTCGAACGCTTGGGCAGTTGTGTTGGCCTCGGCTATCGATATTTGAAGCGCGGCAGGCGCTCCCGCGCGCAACGCAACTCGCACCAGCGCTTGGCGATCGACAGAGCCTTTCTTGGAATGCAGGTCGAGCCGGCCCTGCGCAAGTTTTGTCATCTTCGCAACGCCGCCGGCGATCGTAACCCTTGGCACCGGGTGCTTCCGCAGATACTTCAACATGCCCCCGGCAAAGTCGCCCATCTCGACGAGCGCGCTTTCCTCCAGGCCAAGATGACGCTGGGCCGCGGCTTCCGATGTACTGCCGGTCGATCCGACGACGTGGGAAAGACCGAGCGCACGCGCCACGTCAATCGATTGATAGATCGAGTGAATCCAGGCGGAACAGGAAAACGGAATGACGATACCGGTGGTGCCGAGAATCGAAAGGCCGCCGAGGATACCCAATCGGGCATTGAAGGTCTTGGTAGAGATTGCTTCGCCGCCGGGGATCGATATTTCTATCTCCACGTCCCCGCGCACGCCGTGAGCTTCGGCGACTTCCTCGATCGCGGCGCGCATCATCTTGCGCGGCGTCGGGTTGATCGCAGGCTCGCCCGGCGGAACTGGAAGCCCGGGCTTGGTCATGGTACCGACACCCGGCCCGGCGAAGAATCGAACTCCGCTTCCCTCGGCACCCAGACGCACCGTTGCAACGATCAATGCGCCGTCCGTAGCGTCGGGGTCGTCTCCTGCATCCTTGACGATACCGGCGCGTGCGCCGCTCTTGTCGATGTTAGTTTCCGCCAGTACGAAAGCAGGCGTTTGGCCGCGCGGCAATGTGATCGTCACCGGATCCGGAAACTCGCCAGTCAAAATCGCCGTGAAGGCGGCCTTTGCCGCGGCGGTAGCGCAGGCGCCCGTCGTCCAGCCTCGGCGCAATGGAGGGTCTTTTTTCATACCGTTCGACATAACCCAGCCTGGGCCAACTGTCATCCTATGAGAGTGCATTCGTGATCGAGTCCATCTTGCATAAAATGTTGACTACGAGGCCGGTGATCGCGCCGGGCCATGTCTGGCTCGTCGGCGCCGGACCCGGCGATCCCGGCCAATTGACGATCGACGCCTTGTCCGCGCTGCGCCAGGCAGACGTGGTAATTCACGACGCGCTGGTCGACGACCGGGTCCTGGCGCTCGCCAGACCGGAAGCGCGGCTAGTGCCATCGGGCAAGCGCGGCGGCCAGCCATCGGTCCCTCAGACACGAACGATCGAGCAAATGAAACAGTTTGCCCTCGCCGGCATGCGCGTCATCCGACTAAAGGGGGGTGATCCGTTCGTGTTCGGGCGTGGCGGCGAAGAGGTGCTGGCACTGGCCATGGAAGGCATCCCGTTTCGGGTGCTACCTGGGTTGACGGCGGGGATCGCGGCTCTTGCCGCCGCGACGATACCGATCACGTTGCGTTCGGTAAATCAGGCGGTCGTGATCGCCACGGGTCATGCCGCCGAAGGTAACGGGTCACCGGATTGGCGCGCCATCGCCAAACTCGGGCAGCCGATCGTTCTCTACATGGCGATGGCTCGCCTCGGCTCGATTGCCGAAGAACTCATCGCAGGCGGCCTTTTACCGACAACCCCGGCTGCCGTGATCGCATCGGCGACCACGCCCGACGAACGGATCCTCGTCACCGAGCTTGGAAAGCTCGCCGCCACATGTGAAGAACGCAGCTTCAAGGCGCCCGCTATCGTCGCGATCGGCGACATCGTTTCAATTCGGCAACAGATTGCCGACATGTTGCCCGTGCCAGCCCAGAGACTTGGATGAGCTTCGCGAATCCGACGCTGCATCTGGGGTACAGGCGCGCAAGACGGGCAGCCGACGCGGCAAAGTTACTGGCTCTTTTTTTTCATGCGATCGCAGATGATCCGCAATCGAATACGAACAACTGAATTCAAGAAGGTGAGATTTGGGAAAGCCAGCGACAAAGTTTGAATCGATCGACGCGATAAGGAATATGGCGCAAAACCCACCCGGGCCGGATCGTGTGGCCGCGGGCGAGGTGCGCGATCGTCAGGCCCAGTTGACTAAACCGCAAGGCAGCCTTGGCAGGCTTGAAACCCTGGCGGAATGGCTATCGGCCTGGCAGGGGCGAGCGGTCCCGCGACTCGATAGAGTCGAGGTGATCGTTTTCGCCGGCAATCATGGCGTTGTCGGCCAAGGCGTTTCCGCGTTCCCTGCCAGCGTGACCGAGCAGATGGTCGCGAACTTCTCGGCTGGCGGATCCGCGATCAATCAATTGGCCGAGTTCGCCAATGCCAACCTTCAGGTTCACGCATTCGATCTGGAAACCCCAACCGCCGATTTCACCCAAGCGCCCGCGATGACGGATGCGGAGTTTGCCGGTGCGGTCACACAAGGTTATGGCGCGGTGCCGCCGGATGCCGATTTGCTCTGTCTGGGCGAAATGGGGATTGGCAATACGACGGCCGCCGCGGCCCTCGCCGCCGCGCTCTTCGGCGGCAAGGGTGCAAAATGGGCCGGTCGGGGCACGGGACTTGATGACGACGGCGTTGCTCGAAAAGCATCGGTGATCGATACGGCTCTGGCACGCCATGAAGAGGCGATCGGCGATCCGCTGAAAGCGGCGGCCTGTTTTGGCGGATGGGAGTTGGCCGGTATCCTCGGCGCCACCCTGGCCGCGCGTCAGCATCAAATACCGGTGGTTCTCGACGGTTATGTATGCACCGCTGCCGCGGCGCCTCTTGCCAAGCTTCACGACAACGCATTGGACCACACGGTTATCGCTCATCGATCGGCCGAAGCGGGGCACAGCGCATTGCTTTCCGAGCTTGACAAAGCGCCGTTGCTCGATCTGGGAATGCGGCTCGGGGAAGCTAGCGGCGCTGCGCTTGCCGTACAGGTTCTGCGCGCGGCAATCGCCTGTCACAACGGCATGGCGACCTTCGCAGACGCCGGCGTGGACGAAGCACTGTAGGCGCTGCAATTGGAACTCGTTCGCGAATTCCTGGCCGCATTCGGGTTCCTGACCCGGGTCCCTGTTTGGCGGTTGATCGGCGGTGAGGAACCGCCATCGCTGGCTCGATCGCTCTGGGCATACCCGATTGTTGGCGCCAGCGTTGGCGCTTGCGGTGGGGGGATCGCCTGGATCGGGCTGTTGGCTGGAATGTCGCCACTGCTCGCGGCCGCGTTGGCGGTCGGGGCGATGGTGCTGATTACCGGGGCCTTACATGAGGATGGGCTGGCCGACACCGCGGACGGGTTCGGCGGCGGCGCGAGCCGGGACCGTAAGCTCGAAATCATGCGCGATTCACGCATAGGGACGTACGGTACAGTTGCGTTGGTTCTCTCTATTCTCGTTCGGTGCGCGGCAATTGCCGCATTGGCCGATCCCCAGTTGATCGTGGTTTCGCTCGTGGTGGCAGGGGCTCTTGCCAGGGGTTTCCTGGCCCCGATGCTTCAATGGATGCCGAGCGCCCGCTCCGACGGATTGGGAGCGCAGGCCGCCAAGCCGGGATTGGCACGCTGTATCGTATCGATGTTGCTCGCCATTGGCGCCACGCTCGCGCTGGGCTCGGTCATAGCCGGCGTCGGCGTCATCCTGGCGGCAAGCCTGGCCGGCTTGATCGCCGCACTTCTGGCCCTTCGACAGATTGGCGGGCAGACCGGCGACGTAATGGCAGCCGCCGAACAGGCAATCGAATGCGCGGTCCTGGTGACCCTGGTCGCGTTCAAGTCCGCTTTGATAGTCGCACTCTAATCCATGATCCGATCTGGCCGAGCGCCGGTAGGAGTTGATTCCAGTTGTACGCCACTCAGCACGCGTGATAGTTTCGCAGCGTCGATAGGGAGGAAGCCGGTGACGCTCTTCGGAGAAAAATCCGGCGCTGCCCCCGCAACTGTAAGGGAAGAGGCCGCGGCAACTGCCACTGGCGATTTTTCGCTGGGAAGGCGCCCGCGACCGACTACGCCCAGCCAGGACACTCCGCTATCGGCATGGACAACTCGGATACGTCGGGTGAGACGTAGAAAAGGAGATCTAGGATGGTAAATCAGGGCGCTGCAGCAGCCGAACGGACCGACAGTAGAACATCTGCCCTCACCGCCGCCGGCTTGGCTATTTTCGTGGGTTTGTTTCTCGTTTTCGCGGTGGGCTTTGCACAGTCTCAGGTCGTCCACAATGCCGCGCATGACAGCCGGCATTCCCTTTCGTTTCCCTGTCACTGAGTAGCACCGATGATCAAGCGAGTTTTTCTCGCCGCACTCGCGGCGGGAGCGCTGGCGGCGGTGTTCATCACCGCTGTCCAAGCCTTCACGACCACCCCGATCATACTTCACGCAGAGGAGTATGAAAAAGGCCAAGCAAGCTCGGGACGCAGCGCAGTGCCCGTTATATTGACCGTTTTCGCGATGCCTCCTGCCGCGTCGCAATCAAGCCGCAACGGCGAAGTTCTGACCGTCCAAGGCGGCGCAACGAGCAAGAAAGTCTGGTCGCCCGGCGACGGGATTGAACGCACCCTATACACCGGACTGGCCAATCTGCTGGCCGCGGTCGGGTTTGCCCTGCTGATTGTTGCGTGCTTTGTGATTCACGATAAACCGATAGACGCCCGCCGGGGCGTGATGTGGGGCATTGCGGGATTCGCAATATTCATACTTGCCCCCTCGCTTGGTTTGCCGCCCGAGGCGCCGGGCGCTAAAGCAGCCGGGCTAATAGATCGGCAGGTTTGGTGGGCCTTTGCGACGGCGATGGCGGCGCTGGGATTGTGGTTGATGGTTTTCACACGGCATGGGGCGCTGAAAGTCCTGGGCGTCATCGCGATCGCCGTTCCCCATCTTGTCGGGGCGCCGCAACCGGCCGAGCTAGGCGGCAGCGTGCCGCCCGAAATTGCCGGGCATTTCGCGGCGGCTTCGATTGTCGTCAACGCGATTTTCTGGACATCGCTTGGATGGCTTGCCGGCACATTCTACGAGCGATTGAGCCGATAACGGGTGATTCCTAACAATTGGTGACCGATCTGCGATCTCTCGCCGCGGGCCATTATTTGTGCGGCGAACGACCGGCGGACCTCGAATGGAAGAGATTTGAAAATAGGATTCAAACGCGTATCCGTCTTGCTCGCTGCGACCTTCTTTCTTGCCGCTGGCGCCGCGGCTTCGGCGGAGAAGGAGGTCGCGCCATACCTTAAAATCACAATCCCGATTGAAGTCCAGAACAACGGCAACTTCGCTTCCGACGTCCCAGGCAACCGACTAAACGATTTGTTCACGACGATCGAGCCGGAAATCACCGTCGGCATTCTGAAGGGCCTTACATTTATTACACATGTGGTGCTCGATCCGGTCCGTGATGCGTCGCCCGGCGATAGTCGTTTTTTCAGCAACCACGGCCTCTACATCGAGGAAAGCTACCTCCAATACAAAGCCTACCTGCGCAAATCCGAAGGTAGCGCCTTCGCCATCAGGATCTACGGCGGCAAGATCACGCCGAACTTTGGAAGCGCGTGGGATGTGGCGCCCGGCATCTTCGGAACCGACTTCGCCGAAGACTACGAATTGACCGAACGAATCGGCTTTGGCGGCGCCGTCACGTGGGAGAGCGGCGCCTTTGGCAATCACACCTTGTCAGCCAGCACATTCGTCCTCGACCGCACCATCCTCAGCGAGGCGCTGATCACACGCCGGCCTCGCACCCTGCTCGCCGACGGTGGTCCCAGCAATACAAAGGGCTTGCGCTCGTTCGCGGTCGCGCTCGACGGCGAGAACATCCCCGGGCTTAAGGGGCTCGCCTATCACATCGCGTTCGTCAAGCAGGGCATGCGCGGGGCCCCCGCCGAACGGGGATTCGCAGTTGGGCTGACCCATAGCTTCGAGGCCGGCAACGTCACGATCAAGCCGATTTTCGAGATCGTTAATTTTTGGAACACCGGCGGGGCGACGGACACCGACACGCTCTACCTGACGAGCGGCGTTTCGGTCGAGCGCGGCGGTTGGCATACCTCGCTTTCCGGCACGCTGCGTAGTACCAGCATGGCTGGCGCCGGCAAGGTCCGTGACACGCTGATCCAGGTATCGGGCGGCTATAAATTTCACAACGGCTTTGGCATCGAATTGGGCTACAGCCACCGCAACGAGACGAGCATTGCCACGCATACGATAGGCGTTCTCCTGACCTACGAGCTCTCGTTCGACTCAAGCAAGAGATAGCTCAATCGGCACATGCCGCATTCATGCAAGGAAAATTATCTTTGGGTCCATCGCGCTACGCTTCGCCGCCGGCAGGGGATTTTAGCTCAGTCAGAATTTCTTCGTTATGTTCGCCGAGAGCCGGTGCCGGAAGAGCCCAATCCACATCCGCGCCGGGAACGCGGGCCAGCGGAACACGCGCGAAGCCCGGCTGTTCGAACCAGTGGATGAGTTCGCTCGATTTCACGTGTTTGTCGTCCAGCAGCTCGCTGTAATCGCGGACCGGCGCGTTCATGACCCCCTTTTCGGTCAACCGTCGCGACCAGTCCTGCGTGGTGCGGCTAGCGAATTTAAGCGCCAACAATGCATTCAGCTCATCCACATGTTTCATCCTCTCGCCAATTTCGAAGAAACGCGGGTCGGTCTCCAATTCCACACACCCGAGAACATCGCATAGATCGCGGAACTGACGTTGGCGAATGGTGCTGACGGCAAGCGATCCATCGCGCGTCGGATAAATGCCGATGGGACTGTATTGCTCCTCGGGCGCATTGCCCCCTGTCACATGATGATCCAGTATTTTCGCTCCCTGAAAAGCGATCGTGGACTGCAACAATGAGATGTCGAGATACTGGCCCTGGCCCTGGCCCTGGTCCTGGCGCTCACGGGTAATCAGCGCCATGGCGGCCGCCTGGAAGGCGTAAAGCCCGGTGACATGGTCGATGGCCGGAAAGCGGACCTTGTGCGGCAACCCATCGATCCCGCGATTGAGCGACACCAGCCCGGCATGGGCTTGCAATATGCTGTCGGTTGCCGGCCGGACGCGGTCCGGGCCGGACTGCCCATAACCGCTGATGGCCACATGTATCAGCTTGGGCTGGATTTCCTTCAGTGTCGTCCTGCCGAGGCCCAGTCGATCGATCACGCCGTAGCGGAAGTTTTCAATGACGACGTCCGAGCGCCGCACCAGATCGTGTGCGGTCGACACCCCGTCTTCCGACAGAAGATCGACCGTCAGGCCACGTTTGCCTTGATTGTATGCAACAAAAAGCGCCGACATCCCATCGATCGCTGTACCGAGCGGCCGCGACCAATCGCCTTCGGGTGGTTCGACCTTGATCACATCGGCGCCGTAAAGGGCAAACAGCATCCCGCAATGCGGTCCGGCGACACCTTGACTGAAATCCAGCACCTTGATCCCTTCGTAGGGAAGCATCACCCTTGTTCTCCTTGTCGCGGCGAGCCATTGGCTCGATTTTTGGCATTGCAAGCAGCATTATGCGATGGGTTGACGAGGAGATCGAGGACGCTAGGTCGATATTCCTAATCTAACTAACAACTGTTTGAATAACGAAAGGTTCGATCGAAATGGCGAACAAGAGATCGCTTGACGGAAAGGTCGCCGTCGTAACCGGCGCCGGCCGGGGGATAGGCAGGGCAACAGCACTCAACCTGGCCCGGGAAGGGGCATCGGTGGTCGTCAACGATCTCGGCGCGGGCATCGATGGGGAGGGATCGGATACGTCGCCCGCTCGGGAAGTCGTGGACGAAATCGAGAAATCCGGCGGCAAGGCGGTCGTCAACGGCGACAGCGTAGCGGAGTGGGCCGGGGCCACAAAAATAATCGCCTGCGCTCTCGATACGTTCGGGCGCATCGATTGCGTGGTCAACAATGCCGGGATATTGCGCGACCAAATCTTTCATAAAATGGCGCCCGAAGAATGGGAAGCCGTCATAAACGTGCATCTCAACGGCTCGTTCTATGTCAGCCGGGCGGCGGCGCCTCATTTCCGCAAACAGGGTTCCGGTGCGTTCGTCCACATGACATCGACATCGGGATTGATCGGCAATTTCGGCCAGGCCAACTATGCCGCCGCCAAACTCGGTATCGTGGCGCTATCCAAATCCATCGCGCTCGACATGTCCCGTTTCAATGTGCGCTCAAACTGTATTTCTCCGTTTGCCTGGAGTCGTATGGTCGGCTCTATTCCGACTGATACGCCGGAACAAATAGCGCGGGTTGAAAAGCTCAAATTGATGACACCGGACAAGGTCGCCGTGTTGGCCACGTTTCTGTTGTCGGATGCAGCATCGGATGTGACCGGTCAGATTCTGGCTTCCCGCAGCAATGAAATATTCCTGATGAGCCAATCGCGCGCTCTACGTTCCATTCACCGCGAAGACGGCTGGACACCGCAGAGCCTCGCCGATCGACTGGTGCCGGCGTTCAAAAACGACTTTTATCCGCTCGAGCGTTCCGGCGAAGTCTTCAGCTGGGACCCGATATAGACGGGAGCACCCGCGCGAGTACCTGCCCTCCTAGTGGCGAGTCGCGCGCACTGGAATTCTCTAACTCACGGCAATCGGGACGTTGTATTCGAGCCCAGCGTCTTCCAACCAACGCCAAGCGTAATCGGCGAAGCTGCGATGGACATAAATCTCGAATGACGGTTTGTCGGACGTCCGGTGGCGTATCACGCCTGTCTTGGCCAGAGGAGTGCACACGACGGTGCCCGCACCGGACACGCCGGGATGCAAATCGTTCGTGCGGCCCATAGCGCCGAAGCTGAGCGTCATCACTCGTGGTGAATTCAAAAAAAAACCGGCGATGGGGTTGGCCCATCGCCGGCGAAGTTCGGCAAGTCAAAGGGAGGTGTTCGCGAGTCAACTGGAGTCGCGTACAGGCTTAATCTAGGAGAATATAGTTAACACAGCGTTAACGTTAACGAGTAATCAACCATGATCGATCCGGGCGTTCCGAACGACCCACTGGCGGACGCCGACGAGGCCCAGCGCCTGGCGCGTGGGGTTGCCCGCTGGTTGCGGGATCTCGGATACAACAGCCTCGCCGAGTTCCGCCTCGGCAACGGGCGGCGGGCCGACATCGCCGGGCTCAACCGCAAGGGCCGCTTCGTCATCGTCGAGATCAAAACCTCCGAGGCCGACTTCCGGGCCGACGAGAAATGGCCCGAATACCTCGATTTCTGTGACCTGTTTTATTTCGCGGTACCGGAAGGCTTTTCCCACGAGCTGCTGCCCGACGGGCACGGAATTATCGTCGCCGATGCCTTTGGAGGCGCCGTCATCCGCGAGCCTGAAGAGCTAACCATGAACGCCGCCCGGCGCGCCGCCCAAACCCGCCGCTTCGCCCTCACCGCCAGCGCCCGCCTACGAGCCTTGCTCGATCCACGCCTGTAAAATCCTAAATCTGCCGATCGCGCCCTTTCCAGTAGGGTTCGCGCAGGATATTTTTGCGCACCTTGCCGATCGAGGTCTTGGGCAGAGCGTCGACGAAAGCGACGAGGCGCGGGCGCTTGTGGCGGGCGATCTTCGAAGCGACGAAGTCCTCGATCTCCGAGGCTTCGGCTTCGGCGCCGGGCTTGAGCACGATATGGGCCGCCGGGATTTCGCCCCAATGATCGTCGGGGATGCCGAAGACGGCGGCTTCGGCAATCGCCTCGTGGGCAAAGAGCACGTTCTCGATCTCGGCTGGATAGATGTTCTCGCCGCCGGAGATGATCATGTCCTTGGCGCGGTCGACGAGATAGAGAAATCCTTCCTCGTCACGGTAGCCGAGATCGCCGGTCTTGAGCCAGCCGTCCCTAGTGAAGGCTGCCGCCGTCTGCCCGGGATCGCGGTAGTACTCCTTGAAGAGATACCCCGCCTTCACGGTCACCTCCCCGACCTCGCCCTGGAGGACGTTGGCGCCGTCCCGATCGACGATCTTGAGCTGTAGCTCGGCGAAGGGCACGCCGACGCTGCCGGCCTTGTCGTGCAACCTCTCGGGCGCGCGGTAGCAGGCGGGCCCGATCTCGGACTGACCGTAATGCTCGAACATGACGATGTCGGGGAAGTGATCGAGTACCCGGTCGAGCAGCGCGTCGGGCATCGGCGAGCCGCCGTAGTTTATATAGCGCAGGCTTTTCAGTTTCTTTTCGCTGAAGTCCTGATCGGAGAGAAATCCATTGATCTGGGTCGGCACCATGCAGGCGGCGGTGATTTTCTCGCGCGCCACCATCTCGATAAAGGCACCCGCGTCCCACTGCCTTAAAAAGGCGAAGGTGGCGCCGCCGTGGATGCCGGTAGTAAACCACGAGAACAGCCCGGCGACGTGGAACAGCGGGCTGGCCAGGAAGATGATATCGTCCTCGAGCAAGCGAAACACCGGCCAGGCCATTTCCGAGGACATCACCCGTGCGGCATGGGTGACGAGGACGCCCTTTGGGTGGCCCGTCGTGCCGCCGGTATAGGTAATACAGAAGGCTTCGCCTGGGTCGATCCGGACCGGGCAGGCGGTTCCCTTGGCGTCGGCGAGGAAGTCGTCAAGGGAGATCACATCGTTCTTCGGCGTGGAGGCCGCTAGCGCGGATTTCTCCTGGCCGACGCAGACCACGGTCTGCAAACCCGGCAGGCTGGCCCGCACTTCGCTCAGCACCGACAACAAACCGGGATCGGCGAATACCGCTTCGATGCCAGTGCGGGCGATAACCCTGGCCAGATCATCGCCAGTGTAGCGGATCGGAAGGTGAGCCTGCAGGCACCCGGCGCGCGCGGCGCCGAAATAGAAAACCGGGTAGTCGGCCTGGTTGGGGGCAAGGATCGCTACCGCGTGCCCCTTGCCGAGATCGCGAGCGAGTAGCGCGTTGGCAAATCGGTCCGCCGCGCGATCGAGTTCTCCATAACTCATGCGCACTGCGCCGTCGATGATCGCCGTCCGCTCGGGCGCACGCGATGCCGTCTCGCGCAATATATCACCGATAACCTTGCCGCTCATTGTCACTCCCTAGTGTTGAGGCGATATCGTAATTCGGCGCCCGGAATACTGTCCATCGACCAACTCGTGCGCAACGGGCGCATTGATAAAACTGAGCGCAGGACAGCTATTAAGCTACGCCGACCCTGGCAAGCAACGATATGAGGTTACGGCGCTCGTCGTTTGACAGGCCAGCGGCGATCTGGCGCTCGTGCTCTCGCAAGCGTGGCAGCATGGTTTCGAGATAGGTTTCGCCCGCCGGCGTCAGCATCAGCGCGTGCGAGCGGCGATCTTTCGGCGAGGGCGTGCGCGCGATCAATCTGCGCTCTTCGAGCCGATCGATCACGGCAACGAGGGTCGAACGGTCGATGCCGAGGGCGTTGCCGACGCGGGTCTGGTTGACCCCGGGATTGTCCCGTACCAACAGCAGCACCCCGACCTGGCCCGGGCTGATATCCTGGCTTTCCAGTACCTCGGCGAAATTCTGGTAAGCCGCGACCTGGGCCTTGCGAAGCTGGTAGCCGAGCAAGTCGGCGAGGCCACCCTGGGCCAGTTTGCTATCGATTTCGCCGGAGTTTAAATCCTGGAACTTGGGTTTCACGCGGATTGGATCCTGGGATTACTTCGGAGCCGATTGGGAGCGTCCAATCTAGGGCATAAATACGTTAGAATCAAATAGTTAGTGTAGCGAATTATTTGACTATAGAGTTTTATCGACGCAGTATACACGCCTACCCGAGGAGTCACCCTAGCATGAGTTTCACCGTCCGTATTGCCAATCACGAGGGCGAACTTGCCGTCGCGATGGGCGAGACGATTCTTGAGGCGGCGCTCAGGGCCGGGCTGCCATACCCCCATGGCTGCCGCTCGGGTAATTGCGGCGCCTGCAAGTCCGAGTTGGTCGAGGGCGAAGTCGACCTCGCGCCGTACTCCGAGTATGCCCTAACTAAAGCTGAACGCGACCAGGGCTTGGTGCTCGCCTGCCGGGCGGTGCCCTGGTCGGACTGCGCGTTGCGCTGGCTCGATCCCAACGAGAGCGTCGCCCATCCGATCCGCCATCTCGACTGCCGGGTCGCCGGGCTTGAGGACGCGACCCACGATATCCGCATCGTGCGGCTGGCCATCGAAAGTGGCGGGCCCTTCGATTTCTCCCCCGGCCAATATGCGCAAACCAGCTTCGCGGGGCTGCCGGCACGCGACTATTCGATGGCCAGCCGACCCGGCGAGGAATTGCTTGAATTCCATATCCGCGCGACCGCCGGCGGCGCGATCAGCCAATACGTCGCCAATCAGTTGGCCGAGGGCGATGCAGTCAAGCTGGTCGGCCCCTATGGCGCAGCACATTTGCGCGATGCCCACCGCGGGCCGATTGTAGCTCTGGCCGGTGGCTCCGGACTGGCGCCGATCAAGGCGATCGTTGAGGAAGCGTTGGCCAAGGGCATGGAACAGGACATCACGCTTTACTTCGGCGTCCGCGCCGAACGCGATATATATCTCGAAGAGCATTTCGAGCAACTAGCCGGGGCGCATGCGAACCTTCGATTCATTCCCGTGCTGTCGGAGCCCGACGAACCGAGCCGGCGCCGTACCGGCTTTCTCGCTAACGCCCTTGCTGGCGACGCCACTGCCCTGGACGGGGCCAAGGCCTACCTCGCCGGCCCGCCAATTATGGTAGAAACCTGCACCGAAGCCCTGGCCAAGCTTGGCCTGCGCCGCCAGGATGTGCACGCCGACGCCTTCTATACCGAGGCTGACAAGGTCCAACTGGAGGGTTGCGCATGAGCTCGTCGAGCTTGGACGGAAGAGTAGCGCTGGTCACCGGCGGCGGCCGCGGTATCGGTGCGGCGATTTCGCGCGCGTTGGCCGAAGCAGGCGCATGCGTCGTCATCGCCGACAACGGCACCGGCATCGACGGGATTGGAGCCGATCCCGAACCAGCAAAAAGCCTGGCCAAGTCGATCGGCAAGAACGCCGACGCCTTCACCGACAGCGTCGCCAGCCCTTCGGCGGCAAGCGCCGCGGTCGATCTCGCGGTGAGCCGCTTCGGCGGCCTCGACATCCTCGTCAACAACGCCGCGATCCTGCGCGACGCCCTGGTCTTCAAGGGCGATCCCGGCGACTGGGAAGCCGTGATCCGAAACAATCTCTCGGCCGCCTACTACCTGACCCAATCGGCCACGCAGGTGATGCGCGGGCAATTCAAGGCAGGGCGCGGGCTCGGCGATAAATACGATTGGGGCCGCATCGTCAACATCATCTCGACCGCCGGGATCTATGGCAATTACGGGCAGGCGAGCTATGGGGCCGCGAAGGGCGGGCTAGTCGCGCTGATGCGAGTGACGGCGCTCGAAATGGCGCGCTCAGCGGTAACCTGCAACGCCGTCGCGCCCTTCGCCCACACCCGTGTCACCGACATCATCCAACCGGCCAACGACGAGCAAGCAGCCTACAAAGAGCGCGCGATGAAAGTCTCGCCCGACCACGTCGCTCGCTTCGTAAATTATCTTTGCCTGCCGGCAGCGCAGGAGGTGAGCGGACAGATTTTCGGCGTCCGTGGACGGGAAATATTTCTGTTCTCGCAACCGCGGCCCATCGCCTCTCTCGTCGACGAGAGTGAGGACTGGCAACCCGAATCGATCGCCCACGCCATGGGCCCAATGGCCGAGCGGTTCACTGAGCTCGCCACCGACCTCGAAGCCTTCAACAGCGAACCGATCGTCTAATAAGGAGTCCGCAGCCATGACCGACGCCGCGAACCTGCAGGTCATCACCGTCGAAGAGCTCAGGAGCCAGCCTGAGGAATACCAGGAGGCGTGCAAGAAGATCGTCATCAGCCACGCCATAAACGAGCTCTACGGCAGCCGCGTCTACGACGAGCCGGCGATCGCCCTGGCGCCGACGCCCTACGCCAAATGGCTGACCTGCCGCGTTGTGATGGAAGAGTACGGCCACCACTACCGCTTTTTCGAGCTGGGCCGCGAGATGGGTATCCCGGAGAATCTGATGTTGCCGGAGGAAACCAAGAAGAAGCCGCTGTCGATCTTTGCCTTCGAGCTCAAGACCTGGGAAGAGTTCTGCGTTATCAAAATGCTGGGCGATCTTGGCGAGATCTTGCAGGTCGAGGATCTGGTTCAGTGCTCCTTCCACCCGCTTCGCAATCTCGCCCGCATGACCATGCCCGAAGAGCGCTTCCACGCCCAGTTCGGCGAAGATTTCTGCCGCGATTTCTGCGAAACCGAGGCCGGCCGCGCGACCGTGCAGGACAATATCGACCGCATCTTTCCAGCCTTGCCGCATTTCTTCGGCCGCGCCAATTCAAAAAACAACGAGATCTTCCGCAAATGGGGCATCAAGCGGCGCACCAACGAGGATATGCGCGCGGACTATCTTGTGCGCGCCAAGACCTTGGTCGAAGATGGGCTGGGGCTTAGACTGCCCGAACCCGAAGCCATGGCGGCGTGAGGGAAGCACGCAAGGAGGCACAAGCCATGACCAAGCAGGAGGCAGGCAGCGCCCTTGAGTCAGCGCCCGAACGCACACCCGAGCGCACGGCGTATTACAAGCGCATGGAGGGCAGCAACCTCGCGCCTCTGTGGGAAGTATTGCACGGCCTCGTCACCAAAGAGCCGGTTAGCCGCGCCCAGCCAAATCTTTGGAAATACGACGAGGTCCGGCCCTTCGTCATGGAAGCCGGCGAAATGATCACCGCCGCGGAGGCCGAGCGCCGGGTCATCATCCTCGAAAACCCAGGCCTGAAGGGCGAATCGAAGATCACCCAGAGCCTCTATGCCGGGCTCCAATTGATTCTGCCCGGCGAAGTCGCCCCGGCCCACCGCCACGCCGCTTCCGCTTTACGATTTATTATCGAGGGCGACGGTGCTTTCACCGCCGTGGACGGCGAAAAGACGATCATGAAGGAGGGCGATTTCGTCATCACACCGTCCTGGACCTGGCACGATCACGGCAACGACAGTAACCAGCCGATGGTGTGGATGGACGGGCTCGATGTGCCCATCGTCAATCTGCTGGAGACCAGTTTCGCCGAGAATTACGAAGACGAGATCTTTCCCCTGGACCGCCCCGACGGCGACTCCCTGGCGCGTTACGGCGCGGGCGTTGTGCCGCTGGGCTACGTAAACAAATCCGAGACCTCGCCGATCTTCAATTACCCGTACGAGCGCACCCGCGGGGCACTGGAAAAGATGCGCGAGCTCGAGGAGTGGGACACCTGCCACGGGCTCAAGGTTCAGTACGTCAACCCGGCCAGTGGCGATTTCGCAATGCCGACGATCGCCACCTTCATGCAGCTCCTGCCTAAGGGCTTCAGGGGCACGCCCTACTGTTCGACCGACGGCACGGTCTATTCCGTGGTTGAGGGTAGGGGGCGGACGGTGGTCGGCGTTCAGAGCTTGGAATGGGGCAAGCGCGACATCTTTGTCATCCCATCCTGGTCGCACCATTATCACGAGGCCGACGAGGACGCCGTCCTCTTCAGTTTCTCCGACCGACCGGTTCAGCAGAAGCTCGGCCTGTGGCGCGAGCAGCGCGGCAACGATCCGATCGTGGGGTTTCCGGGGGCTTAAGTTCGTCTGTCGTCTGCGCGTTGCCGCGACGGCCTCGACTTGCCGCGAGCCTTCCGGCATCCTGCTTACCTCGGGGATTCGGGTATCCGCCAATGAACGACGACGCCGATACGGGCACGAAAGCTGCGTCCAAGCACCTCTATCTGATTGACGGGTCGGGTTATATCTTCCGCGCCTTTCACGCCATTCCGATGAGTGCCTTCGTGCGCTCGGACGGGGTTCACACGAACGCCGTCAACGGCTTCTGCAATATGATCATCAAGCTGCTCGAGGATGTCGCCGATGCGAGCGACGCCGCCGGGGGGGAGGCCGATCACCTGGCGGTGATCTTCGATGCCTCCTCGGACACCTTTCGAAAAGAAATTTATCCCGAGTACAAGGCCAACCGCGACGAGCCGCCCGAGGAGTTGCGACCGCAATTCGCCCTCATTCGCGAGGCAACCCGCGCTTTCGGGCTGCCCAGCATCGAGATGGAAGGCTACGAAGCCGACGATCTGATCGCCACCTACGCCCGCGAGGCGGTCGAGAAAGGCTTCGAGGTGACGGTGCTTTCCTCGGACAAGGATTTGATGCAGTTGGTTGGCGAGCACGTCACCATGCACGATCCGATGAAGGACCGCCGCATCGGCCGCGAGCAAGTGATCGAAAAGTTCGGTGTCGGCCCGGAGAAAGTGATCGAGGTTCAGGCGCTGGCCGGCGATAGCTCCGACAATGTCCCCGGCGTGCCGGGCATCGGCATCAAGACCGCCGCCCTGTTGATCAAGGAATATGGCGACCTCGAATCTCTGCTCGCGCGGGCCGGGGAGATCAAGCAGCCCAAGCGGCGGGAGAGCTTGATCGAGTACGCCGATCTGGCGCGTATTTCGAAGGAACTGGTGACCCTGAAGAACGATGTGCCGATCGACATCCGCATCGAGGAATTCACCTTAACCGATCCCGACCCCGAAACCCTGCTTGGCTTCCTGAGGGCCCAGGAGTTCCGCACCATCACCGCGCGGGTTCAGGCCAAGTTCGCTGCCATCGGGGGCATCGAGCCGAGCGCGGAAGCGGCGCCGGAGAAAGGTGAATACGAGCTGGTGCAGAACATCCCGGCATTGCAGGACTGGATCGCCCGGGCCGAACATATCGGGTTCGTCGCCTTCGACACCGAGACCACCTCGCTCGACACCATGCGCGCCGAGTTGGTCGGATTCTCATTGTCGCTCGAACCGGGAAAAGGCTGCTACGTGCCGGTCGGCCATAACGCCGCGGCGGGAGGAGAATTGAACCTCGACGGGGCCGAGCGGCCCGAGCAAATCGCGCTGGACGAGGCGCTGGGGCTTCTTCGCCCACTGTTGGTGCATCCCGGCGTTCTCAAGATCGGCCACAATATCAAATACGATATGGCGGTGCTGGCCCGCTACGATGCCCCAATCACGCCGGTCGACGATACGATGGTGCTGTCCTTCGTCCTCGAAGCCGGCAGGCACGGCCACGGTCTCGACGAGCTCGCCGAGCACCATCTGGGCCATACCAACATCAAGTTCTCCGAAGTCGCAGGCAGCGGCAAGAAGCGGATCAGCTTCGATCAGGTGCCCCTGGACAAAGCTTGCGACTATGCCGCCGAGGACGCCGATATCTGCCTGCGCTTGCACCGGCTCTTTAAGCCGCGCCTGGCGGCCCAACGCATGACGGTGGTCTACGAGACCATCGAGCGCCCCTTGATCGAAGTCCTGGTGGCCATGGAGTGCGCCGGCATCAAGGCAGACCGGGACCAGCTGGTGCGGCTATCGGGTGATTTCGCCCAGCGCATAGCCAAACTCGAAAAGGAAATCCACGCACTGGCCGGCCACGACTTCACCATCGGCTCGCCCAAGCAATTGGGCGAGGTGCTGTTCGGCGAAATGGGGCTGCAGGGAGGCAAGAAATCCTCCAAGACGGGCGCCTACTCGACCGGCGCCGATGTGCTCGAAAAATTGGCTGGCGAGGGCCATGAGCTTCCGGGCAAAGTCATCGACTGGCGCCAGTTGTCCAAGCTCAAGAGCACCTATACCGACGCTCTGATCGGGCAGATCGACCCCGGCACGGGCCGGGTTCATACCTCGTATGGCATGGCCGGGGCGGCGACCGGGCGGCTGTCATCGTCCGATCCTAACCTGCAGAACATCCCGGTGCGCACCAAAGAAGGGCGCAAGATCCGCCGCGCCTTCGTCGCCGAGCCCGGCAACAAGCTGGTCTCCCTCGATTATTCCCAGATCGAATTGCGGCTGCTTGCCCACGTCGCCGAGGTGCCGGCACTTGCCCAGGCCTTCAAGGATGGCATCGACATTCACGCCATGACCGCCTCGGAGGTCTTCGGGGTGCCCATCGAGGGCATGGATCCGATGGTCCGCCGCCAGGCCAAAGCGATCAATTTCGGTATTATCTACGGCATCTCGGCCTTCGGGCTGGCCAACCAGCTCGGCATCGAGCGGGGCGAGGCGGCGGCCTATATCGAAGCCTATTTCAAGCGCTATCCCGGCATCCGCGATTACATGGAAGCCATGAAAGAAACCGCTCGCGAGCTTGGCTATGTCAGCACGCTCTTCGGGCGCCGCATCCACTTAAACGAGATCAAATCCAAGAATCCGGCGATGCGCGGCTTTCAGGAACGCGCGGCGATCAACGCGCCGTTGCAGGGCGGCGCCGCCGACATCATCAAGCGCGCCATGGCGCGGGTGCCGCCGGCGCTGGACGCCGGCAAGCTCAAGGCGAGGATGCTGCTGCAAGTCCACGACGAATTGCTCTTCGAAGTGCCCGAAGCGCAGGTTGAGGAGACGGTTTCGGTCGTCAGCCGCGTGATGGAAGGCGCGCCACTGCCGGCGCTCGAGCTCAAAGTCCCCCTCGTCGTCGATGCTGGTATCGCAGACAACTGGGCCGAGGCGCATTAGCGATTGCTATGGGCAAGTTATTTTCAATCGGCTCATTCATACTTCTCTTGGCAATGGTTCTACTCGCCGGGCCCGCCGCGACGCAAATCGACGGGCGCGAATCGTTCGCTCGGACGATCGACGAGTGGACCCGCCAGATCGAATCGATTCGACGCGAGGTCACGACGGGCCGACCGGTGCGCGTACGCCTCAAGGTTCTCGACCGGCAGATCGATAGAATCCTCGGCAAGGCCAAAAAATCACGCGCCGCCGGTAACGTCCATGCGAAAGGAGTCCGCGAACTCGTCAGATCCCTAGGTCCTGCGCCGAAGAAAGACGAACAGGAAGACGAGACGCTTGCCGCCAAAAGAGCGGCGCTGGGCAAGCAGTTGGCTGCCGCGGTCGCCCGGGTCAAGCAGGCCGAGCTGATCATCATCAATGGCGAGAAGCTCCTGGCGCAGATCGCCGTGCGCCGGCAGGATTGGTTGGCTCGCGAACTCGGCAGCCGGGGACCATCGTTGCTCGTCGGGGCGACCTGGAAGGGGGGGCTGAGGAACCTCCGCGAGGTCTACGGACAGGTCTTTGCAGCCCCAGCCGACTGGTGGCGCTCCCACCGCACGCTGGTGGCTCGATCGAGCGGCGCGCTATTCGTTGGGATCCTGATGGTGTTGGCCGCCGCAACCGCGGGCTGGCTCCTGCGGATCTGGCTGCTGCGCCGGTTTGGTCGCGATTTCAGCATTAGCAACCCGACCTATGCCCGCCGCGTGCTCGCGGCTGTCACCGAAGGTGTCGCACGCGGCATTGTTCCGGCGCTGACCGCGACTGCGATTTGGATGGCTTTAGATTTCCAAAACGTTCTCGACGGACTGTTCGCGGTGCTGTTGGGTACCTTGCTTGTAGCATTCGTGATATTCGTGCTCGTCCGAGCATTTTCGCGCGCAGCGCTCGCGCCCTTCCACCCCAATTGGCGCCTGACTAGTTTTGCCACCGGCGCCAGCCGCAGGCTTCACCGGCGGTTGGTGCTACTCGCCGGATTGCTCGTGGTCGATCTCGTACTTCGATGGCCGTCCCGCACGCTGCAGCCCAACGAGGCTGCCGATGCGCTCCATTTCTTCGCCTTCGACCTGCTCTATGCCGCAGCTTTCCTGTCGCTTCTCCAACGCAATCTTTGGCGAAGCAAAGCAGCGCCTGAGAGTGAAGACCCTGAGCAGAAGGATATCAAGCGGCAACAAAGCTGGTCATACGCTCTGTTAAGCATCGTCATCGGTGTCGCGGCCGTGTCGATCCCGATTTCTGCGCTTTTGGATTATCACCATTTATCCCGCTTTATTGCCGTACGCGTGTTGATAACGGGCACGTTCGTCGCGCTGGCGCTGCTGCTACACGGGCTCGCTCGCGAACTGACAGTGCTCGCATTCGAATCCAAGGGCACTGCCGGACAGCGGGTCCGCCAAAAGCTGGGGATATCCGAGCAGACGGGCGGCATCGTGCGGTTCTGGGTTCTGTTCCTGCTCGATATTCCGCTGATTGTATTCCTTGGCTTCGCGCTGCTACCGCTCTGGGGACTGTCGTGGGACGACGCCTTCATCTTGCTGGGACGGGCGTTCTCCGGTTTCTCGATTGGCAGATACACGTTCTCCCTCGCGGATTTCTTCCTCGCTGTATTAATTTTCATCGTCCTGCTGGTCGGTGTTCGGCTGTTGCAGCGCGTGCTCGAACAACGGGTATTGCCGCAGACACGGCTCGACATCGGGGTTCGGCACGCTCTACGCGCAGGCGTCGGTTACATCGGCATCCTGCTCGCCGCACTGATCGCGATTTCGACCGCTGGGATCGACCTTTCGAGCCTCGCTCTGATCGCCGGCGCGCTATCGGTCGGCATCGGCTTTGGTCTTCAGAACATCGTCGGCAACTTTGTCAGCGGCCTGATCCTCTTGATCGAGCGGCCGATCAAAGTCGGCGATTGGGTCGTGATCGACGGTCACGAGGGATTCGTGAAGCGTATTAGCGTTCGCGCGACCGAAATTACCACCTTTCAGCGGGCTTCGGTGATCATCCCGAACTCCAAACTACTCGAAAATCCGCTGCGAAACTTGACCCACAAAGACGCCTCGGGTCGCATCGACATTCCGGTCGGTGTTGCCTACGGCTCCAATACGCAGATGGTCCGCGATATTCTGCTGGCGGTCGCAAAAGACCATCTGCGGATTAAGGACGCGCCACCGCCGGAAGCGCTGTTCATGGATTTCGGCGAAAGCTCGCTCGACTTCCAACTGCGCGCGCACACCAGCACGGTGACCGATGCCTTTCGGATTGCCAGCGAGCTCCGGTTCGCAATCGATCAGACGTTTCGCGAGAATGGCATCGAGATTCCGTTCCCCCAGCGCGACCTGCATTTCCGCGATCTCGATACGCCCACGCGCATCGAACGGGCGGCCAGCGCCGTAAAAAGCGGCGCAGTGAGCCGCGCCCGCAATCCGAAACGTGCGGTCGCGAAGAAACCAAGGCCGAAATAGGGCTACCGATTTCGCATTCATATCCTAGTGATTTTCAATCACGATATCTAAATTCATCCACAGAAACATGAGTTTAGACAGAATATGATTGTTAGTTTTAGTATCCGTGACGACCGTGATGACACAAGATCGAATCAAGATTGGGGAGCAGTGCAACAGAAACTCTCGACACTGGGTCCAGTATCGGGGGCAAACTCTATTAATTTAGGCTATCCACCTTGTAGAAGGGGGTAGGGGTGCGGTTTTGAATCAATCTTTATTCGGTGGTCACCCGGTTGATAGAACGGGCCGCGCAACCGGCGCTTGAATCCAAAGTCCCATTAGTCGCGGATGCCGGCATCGCCGACAACTGGGCCGAGGCGCATTAGCGCCTGGTGGGTTTGAATTCCGCCCCTACGCCGTTGCCCTGATTGCTACCTTCTTGACCCCGTCATCGACGTAAGCTTCGAACTGGGTGAAGTTCTTCTCGAAGCGGCCGGCGACTTCGCGGGCCGTGATGTCGTAAGCGTTCTTGTCGCCCCAGGTGTTCTTCGGGTTGAGCACGTCACCGGGCACTTGCGGACAACTGGCCGGGATACGAAGGCCAAAATTGGGCTCTGGCTCCGCCGCCACCTTGGCCAGCGAGCCGTCGAGGGCGGCGGCGACCATGGCCCGGGTGTGAGCGATTTTCATGCGCGCGCCGACACCGTAGGCGCCGCCCGACCAGCCGGTATTGACGAGCCAGCATTTGGCCCCGTGGCGGGCGATTTTCTCGCCCAGCAGCTTGGCGTAGACCGATGGATGGCGGGGCATGAAGGGCGCACCGAAGCAGGTCGAGAAGGCGGCCAGCGGCTCCTTGCCCAGACCCTTCTCGGTGCCGGCGATGCGGGCGGTGTAGCCCGACAGAAAATGGTACATCGCCTGCTCGGGGCTGAGCAGCGAGATCGGCGGCAGCACACCGAAGGCATCGGCGGTCAGCATGATGATGGTCTTGGGGTGGCCGCCGCCGCCGGTGGGGCTGGTGTTGGGGATGAAGTCGATGGGGTAGGAGGCCCGCGTATTTTCGGTGTGGCGCGCGTCATCAAGATCGAGGATTCGTGTGCCGGCATCCATCACCACGTTCTCGAGGATGGTGCCGAAGCGCTTAGTCGTGGCGTAGATTTCCGGCTCGGCCTCGGGCGAAAGACGGATCACCTTGGCGTAACAGCCGCCCTCGAAATTGAACACCCCGTTGTCCGACCAGCCGTGTTCGTCGTCGCCGATCAGGGTGCGCGAAGCATCGGCCGAGAGCGTCGTCTTGCCGGTCCCCGAAAGACCGAAGAATATGGCGGCATCACCTTCTGGTCCAATATTGGCCGAGCAGTGCATCGGCAATACGCCGCGCTCGGGCAGCAGGTAGTTGAGGATCGAGAATACCGATTTCTTGATCTCGCCGGCGTAGGAGGTGCCGCCGATCAGGACCAGGCGTTGGGCGAAATCGACCAGCACGAATGTGCCCGAATTGGTGCCGTCGCTCGCCGGATCGGCCGCCAGGCCGGGCGCGTGCAGGATAGTGAATTCGGGCTCGAATTCGTCGAGCTCGCCCGGGTCGGGCTGCAGAAACATATTGCGGGCGAAAAGCGCCTGCCAAGCGTTTTCACAGACCACCCGTACGCGCAGCCGGAAATTGGCATCGGCGCCGGCATGGCAATCTTGCACGAACAACTCGCGATCCTTGAAATAACTGATGATGCGGCCGTGCAGGATATCGAATTTGGTCCTCTTGAAAGGCCGGTTGACATCGCCCCACCAGATAGTGTCGGCGGTCATGGTGTCTTTGACGATGAATTTATCGTTGGGCGAGCGCCCGGTATGCTCGCCCGTCAGAGTGACCAGCGCGCCATCGGCGGAAAACAGCGCTTCGCCGCGCCGCACCGCCTGCTCGCAGAGCGACGGTGCGCTCGAATTCCAGTATGCCGCTCTGGCGCCCTCGAGCCCGTGCATGTAGAGCCCATTGCGGCTGATATGTGCTCCATACTGCTCCAACCCAACCCTCCCACGAATCACCTGATTGAAAGCTTGGCCCAAACGGGGCAGGACCATTCCCAATCAGTTAACGAAAATTCCACCGCCCGGGCGGTTTCTCATTGACCCGCGAGGCGGCCTGCTTGGATCAACATAACTTCCCCCACCGCCCTCGGCAACCGCAGGCTATCGCTGTCGTGGGCGGTCTACCGACGAAGCGTGGCGCGGGCCTTTTTGGCGAGCCCGGCGAGGACGGCACGGGCCTCGCCGGCGCCGGCCAGCGGCTGCTCGAAATTGAGCCGGGCGAGCATCCCGTGACGCCTCAGATCGAGTCCTTCGGGGTCGATCCCGGTCATCCGCCAACCCGACCCGCCGCGCCCGAGGAGGCGGTTTGCGTAGAGCGCAATGGCATCGGCATGGTCTTCGTTCATGTGGACGAGGATGCCGGGCTCCGCTTCCGCAAGTTCAGTGGCAAGCTTGGCGCTCGCCTGGCCAGCGAACAGCAGCGCTGTCGGCTCGAACCAGCGTACGCGCGCGAAACCCTCAACCAGATAGGCCCGCTCGACATCGAAACGGTAAATGCAAAAATCGCCGAAATCGGCAAAGCGTTCGGCGGCGGGATGCCGGGCCAGATAGCGGGCGCGCAGGTGCGGCGCGTCAGATTTACGGGCGCGGCCGAGGACGCTGACGCGCGGCCCATCTAGGGGGTCGGCGCCGCGTGGCGAGGTACCGTCGAAGAGCAGCGAGGCGCGGGCATCGCTGGCAAGATTTTTGGCGTGCTCGGCAAGGTCGGAAATCAAGAGAACCGGGCTTGCATCGTAGTCGTTGGCGACCAACACCAGCGAGCCGTAGGGCCAGCTTTCGAAGCTAGTCAACGTGGTCGATAACGCTCCCTTTTGAACGGTGCGGATCAGATTCCGCGCTTTTTGCGCCGCTGCCGGATCGGCCATACTGTCATCCTTCCGCCCATGCCATTGCCCCGAGCCGAACTCTATCACAGCGGACGATATTGCGTTTGCGCTGACGGCCGACGAAGTGGAAACGGATGGGGACGATGGTGCCGTTGGCTGGCCCTCGCGGTTTCCCGATGGCCATCATTCGGCTCGGCATTCGCTGCATCCAGTTGCCGGGCAGTCGCGCTATCGCTCACTGCCGAGATAGTCTCGAACGATCCGCTCTCGCAGGTCCGGCGACTTGCCCGGTGCACCCATTTCATCCCCTTGGAGGGAGAACAACCACCGACAAAGGTAGGCGGGGTTAACGTTAACGCCATTGCCGCGCCCCGAGATTGCTCGAAATTCGCCTGCAAAACGCCTAAATCAATAGCCAGAGTTGGGAGTCCCCGAAGATGGGGTGCTCCTGAAACCAAAAGCGAGGCTCGATATGGCCCGAACGATCGCCCTGGTCGACGACGACCGCAATATCCTTACCTCCGTCTCGATGGCACTCGAGGCCGAGGGATTCGAGGTCCGCTCCTACGCCGACGGGGCCGAGGCCTTGCAGGGTTTGTCTGGCCGACCCGCCGATCTCGTCGTGCTCGACATCAAGATGCCGCGCATGGACGGCATGGAATTGCTTTCGCGCCTGCGCCAGACATCCGACGTGCCGGTTATCTTCCTGACTTCCAAGGACGACGAGATCGACGAAGTCCTCGGCCTGCGTATGGGCGCCGACGATTACATTACCAAGCCGTTCTCCCAGCGCCTCCTCATCGAGCGGGTACGCGCGATTCTTCGGCGTTCCGAGGCGCCGAGCAACGGCACGGGTAGCGACGAGGCCGGCAAAGTCATTACCCGAGGCGGGTTGGTGATGGATCCGGCGCGCCATATGTGCACCTGGCGCAGCAAAGAGGTCACTTTGACAGTGACTGAGTTCCTGATCCTTCAGGCGCTGGCAGCCCGCCCCGGTCACGTGAAATCGCGCGACCAGCTGATGGATGCGGCCTACGGCGAGAATATCTATGTCGACGACCGCACCATCGACAGCCACATCAAACGCCTGCGCAGAAAGTTCAAGGCAGTCGATACCGAGTTCGATAAAATCGAAACCCTGTATGGCATAGGATACCGCTACCGGGAAAATTGACCGGCCGAGGGGGTCCGGTTGCATGGCGCATGACGGGGAGCTGAAAAAAACCGCGTTACCCGGGACAGCGCCGGTTGCGCGCAAAGAAGAAGCGCCGGTTGCGCGCAATGAAGAAGTGCCGGTCACGCGCAAAGAGGAAGCGCCGGTCGCGCGCAATAAGAAACCCTCCGGCAAGAAAAAAACGGCGAAGCGTTCTTCTCGCAGATCGAAACGCACCTCCGAGCGAATTTCCGAACGATTGTCCGAGCGCACCGGCGGCGCGACGCGCCACATCGGCCGCCCCCGACGGTTCTCGCGCCTAACGGGGCGCATCATGGCGCTTAACGCGCTGGCCCTGGCCACGCTGGTCGCGGT
>JAPULJ010000195.1 GCA_027295145.1 Alphaproteobacteria bacterium
GCGCCACCGCCAGGCCGCCGATCACGGTACTCACCCGGAATTCGCTGACCTCATGTCCGTCTATGAATTTGGGCACGTCCCGCGCCAAATACTCAAACCGGGGTACGATGAAATACCGCGTCCCGGGGTCCAGCGGCTGCAAGAAACTGGTGGCGAGTTTCAGCCGTTCTCCGACCTCGGCCTCGACAATCAGTTCGCCGCCGAGGTCGTTCATTCCCTCCTTTTGGTAGCGAAGTTTGACATTGTATGCGCTATCGCCTTGGAAATCGTTCTCCAAGTTCAGCCCAAATCTGAATGAATCAAGACCGGTCGTCTTCTCCTCCGCGATGATGACGACTCCTGTCTTGCCTTCTTCCTTAATTACCCGATACGAGACGGTTTCGAAATAATCGAGGCCGTAAATGTTGGCGATGTCCTTTTCGAGCTCATCGGTATCCAACTTGTCGCCGACCTTCAGCCTCAGCCGGGAGGTTATCAGCGCATCCGCTAGCCGCGACTTGTTGACGATCCTGACGAAGTCGACCGTAATCCTCTCGGGGTTGGGCGGTGACGACCGTTTGGCGCTCATTGGCGGTGCCGTCGTCGAGCCCACCAAGCCCTGCAATCGGGCGACAATATTTTGCGCCGCCGTTTCACCCACAATGATTGCGTCTGCCGCGCGGTCGAACGATCCCGCACCGATATCCCCCATCGCTGGCACGATGTGAATGTCTTGAGGTCGCAGCGTCTCGAGTTGGAGCCGCTGGTTCTGCTGGATCAGAAGATCTAGAGATTGCAATACGAGGGAGATCGCCGAAGTCAGTTTTTCGCGAGTGCGCAATTGAACCGGGAAGCTAACCACGATCAGAATGTCGGCGCCCATGTTTCTCGCGACGTCTATCGGCACGTTGTCCACGAGGCCGCCGTCAACCAGCAGGCGGTCGTCGATCTCCACCGGTGGGAAAACGCCCGGAACCGCCATGCTCGCCCGCATCGCAGTGGCGAGGTCGCCCCGACCGAGGGCAATCGGTTCGCCGGTTTCAATGTCGGTGGCTACTGCACGAAACGGGATGGCTAGCATGTCGAAATTGTCGACGTCGAACGTGCGCCGGCTCAAATCGCGGAGCGCGAGATTGAGCTTTTGACCCAGAATTATGCCACGGGGGAATTGGATACTGCCGTCCTTGAAACCGAGCTTGTAGCGGATGAGAACGTCGTCATCGTCCAACTTCCGCCGAAAATCCCGATCCCTGCGAGGCGGCTTGTCGTTGAAGATATCGCCCCAATCGATCGATTTGACCGCGGCTTCGAGTTCGGCGGCCGAGAGGCCTGATGCGTACAGGCCGCCGACGATTGCGCCCATGCTGGTGCCAACTATGTAGTCGATTGGCACCCCCAAGTCTTCCAGCACTTTGATCACGCCGACATGCGCAGCACCTTTCGCGCCGCCGCCAGCCAAAACCAGCCCAATTTTGGGTCGACCCTCTGGCGGCTTGGGCTGTGCCACGCCATAGTGCCAAATGCTCGGCACCAACATGATCGTCAGCGCCACCATACATGATCGCATCATGAGCATGTTTTGATTTCCCATCTCAATGTTGTTTCTTAGTTAGGCTTGTCCTGGCTCCCTATTCAAGTGGAATCGTTTCGACGGTCGAAGGGGGTCATGCGGCGGGATTCCGGGCGTCGGCGGCCATCATCGCGTCGAGACGGGCCTTGGCTGCAGTAGCCCAGTGTTGCCAGCGCGGGATGATGATTTCGGCGCCGCTGGCGTAGATGTCGCCGGGCGTCAGCGGATCGGCGCCGGGGGCCGGCTGCAACGCCTAACGGGGACGGACGGTGTTGTAACGGTGCTGCAAGTCGGCCAGGCAGTCCCGGCAATGGTCCGAGTTGTCGTAGAGGCGCCAGTAGACCCCCTCGGTCCTCAGCGTTTGATGGAGCCGCTCCAACCGGCCGAGCTGGGTCGGGGTGCGAAGCGGATGCGGACATGGCTAAAGTCGTCGCCGATATGGGCGCGGAACCGCTTGGCGAGGAGCGACAAGCCGTTGTCGGTCACCAGGAACGGCGGACGGGCGAGCCTGCGTGGATGGCCTCGGCGCCCGCCTGGGTCTGGTCGATCGCCTTGGCGACCTCGATCGCCGAGTAGCTGTGGCTGAGATGGATGGCGAGCAGATAGCGCGAATAATAGTCGATGGCGGTTTACTCCGGAGGAAATTCAGGTCGCTGTGGAAGAGGGGAACCGACGATCTGTTCCGGTCGCGGCTCGACCAGATCATCGACTTGAATCGCGGACCGGCTCGGCACGAGATCGCGCTCGATAGCTCAGTTTATCGCCGGCAGCCCGATCCGAATGAGACGTGAAAAGTCCGCCGCGCCGTCCGCCCTGCGGGCGCGGGTGTTGATCAGGCTTCGCGAACGCAACTCATCGAACGGAAGCTCTTGGGATAGGGCGCCCATTTCATAGATGAGTTCGGGAAAATAGCCGCTCGCCAGCATCTTCCAACTAAACGGCAATTGGTCGCTGAACGCCTGTACGTGGGTGACAATATTGGTGGTGCAGTTCGTCGTCAGGGTGTTGTAGAACGCGGGTCGATCATGCAGCGCATTGATCCGATTGATGTACTCCATGAAGAGCCTGCGCATGCTCTCCTTGCGGGCATTCACCCGATAGAGATAGACGTCCTCCGGGGGGGTGCGATACGTGGTCCTGAGGCCAATTATGTCGCGTTCGTCTCCGACGACGTAGTAGAGTTCGTATTGGCGGAAGAAACCGGCAATCGTCGAAAACGACTCTCCGCGTTCTTTGCGGATCTCGATCGAGATTGCGATGTGCTCGCCCTCGAAACCGAAACTCATGATGGTATGAGCGACGGCATCGCCCATCCAATACACCGCGATCAGGTCCAGGCTGTCGAGCTTGCGAAGATCGACGGTCTTGTCATACCAGCGCGGCGTGGAATCGGTCTCGCTTCGATAGGCGAAATTCCGGATGTTGCGAATGGTGACGATATCACCGTTGATTTCCGCCTTGGGCAGTGCCGCGACATCGGGTTCCCATTTTCGATCGTTGCTCGGATCGATGCTCGACCACCACCCAAAGACAATCAGGACGGCGGCACCGAAGGGCATCAGCAACGTCATCCGCCCGAGGAAACACGCAATCACCCCCACCAGGCCGAGAATGGCGAAGCCGGTGGCCAGGCCGAGGCGAAGGCCATCGTGCTGTACGGGCTCAGTATACCAGATGGCTGGGCTTCCCCAAAGCGACAGGCCGATTGCGACCAACCCCAGCAAGATGTAACCAGTCCGGCGAAGCACTGTTTTCATTTGACAACCCTTCAGAACGGTCGGCCGAGGAACAGATAGACCGAGTCATTGCTGCCTTCGGCGTGGCCGTACGCCAACTAGACCGGTCCTACCGGGGAATCGAGGCCCAAGAACATGCTGCCCGAAATGATAAGGTCGTTAAAGCCCATGTAGTCACGATCGTTCCAGAAATTCCTGGCTTTCAGAGTGGCGCCCAGATACACCGGCACGAGAGCGATGCGGCGCTGTTCGAGCGCACCGGAAATTTTCGACGCCAAGCCGCGTGGCGAGACCATCGAAACCATGCGCCTCATCATGAAGGACGGCAAAATCTACAAGAACACGCTTCGATCTTTAGCGGATGCGGTTGACAGCGGGGCGCTACGGCGCACATTGCAGCGGCGCCATGGGGAGAACATAATGGCTGTCTCTAGATAGCTCGTCTATCGATTCCTGCTAATCAGCCCCCACAGATTAGGCCCCTTTAATATGAACAAGTGCGCCAGAACGAGCGACATTTGCGCTAGTGATGACGGATCCGGCCCTCTTGGGGGAATTATTTTATTTGAGCTTTCTCGATGCCCTTGGCGACGATTTCCACCAGAGAGACAGCGATTCTTTGGTTCAACTGCAGTCACTTTCCTAGTATCGAGCGACCTACAGGCGTCGAGTAAAATGAAATTAATGCATCCATTTCCTCAATAGTATAAACGTCCGCCGCGGTCTTGGCCCACTCGGCGTAAAGGGCCTTTCGATCAATATGTTCATCCAGTATCTGCCGTAATTCATCCCTCTGTGCCTTCGGTGTACCTTCCAATACCATCTCCAGTGATCTTTCCAGAATGCCCTCTTGTTTGACGATGAAAATCATCTCATTCGCCTTATCGATCCGAGCATTTGTATCTTCGGCACTGGCGGGAGTTATACCGAATGCGAAAGTGAACAGAATCGCCGCGAGCGATATCCCAAATAGTCGACTCATCATGCCTCCTTCACGTGGTTAGTCGTGATCATCAGGACTGCCATCAGAAATCGGAGTTGTGGTGACGTTGTCGACTTCCTATGCGCGTTTGATAGTTCTTCTCAGTACCTGCTCGTTCAGTTTCCAGGCGTCCTTGTGCAAAAAAGCATCGGGTATACATCCACCTTGCATCGAGATTCGATAATTGGCACCGTCAAATCAGCCGATCTGTCTCGACGTTTCCACTGGACTCCGGGTTCTCGCGAATGACCCGTTATTCCGAGAGGAAAACGAGATACCCCTTTCGAATGCTCACTCCTTCGTCTTCTTGCTCGCTTCCTCTTTGATTGCTTCAGGCTTGACCTCCATCGGTTCGACCGTGATGTCGACGCGACGGTTGAGAGCATCGTGCGGATTGTGAGATATGCTGATCGGATTGTGTTCGCCGAAGATTTCCGACGTGACCCATGTATTCGGGACACCCGCCGCGACGAGTGCGGATGAAACGGATTTCGCCCGCTTCTCGGACAGTGTGAGATTGTATGCCTTGGGTCCAACACGGTCGGCATTGCCCATCACGTGCACACGCGCATTGTCGAGCTTGCCGAGCGTCATCAGCACGTCGTCGACAACCAAGCCAGCATGTTTGTCGAGCTTGGCGCTATCTGTAGCAAACAAAACCATGTGCCAGGTAGGCTGCATCAGGGATTTCTCCGCTCGCTTCTCCGCAACCGCCATCTTCACCTTTTCCAAGCGCGCATTGAACGAGTCGCGACATGTGGCCACGTTGTCACTCTCTTCTTCATGGCCCAGTGCATAAAGCCAACAATCGAAGCGCACCTGGGCCATGGCGGCATCGACATGCGCCCCACCGGAGTTCTTCAGCGCCGCTAACAAGCGTTCACGCGCGGCATCGGCCACACTCTGCTGTGCCTCGGGAAGCTGCCACTTGGTAGTTTCATCCGGCGCCGGCGGTAAGCCGCTCGAGGCCACGATTGCCTTCTCGGAGAAGTAATCCGAGGCCTCATAGACCGGCCGGCGATAGTAGTTGAACGCGTGATTGAAGTACCCGGCGTACATGGCCTGGGCGAGGATCGTGCCATGAGGCGTGACCATTCGTGCCTTATTCAGTGGATCGGGCTTCAGGTTCAGGTAGCTGAGCCCGGCAGCAACGCCGATGCCCGTGCTGCTCTCGACCGCGGGCTGCATGGCGATTGTGTCGTTACTGCCTCCGAGGAGTACCGCCACACCGACACCAATACCCAGGGCAGCATCCGCTTTCGCTCCCCCATACTTGCCTGAGAGAAAGTCACCTTCGGGGACGAATTCCACCGTTGACGACAGCACCCCGAAGTAGATGGTTTCCTCCTTGTTCCATTTCAGATCGACACCCAACGCAATGCCGGTGCTCCCTATATACCACTGCTCGGCGCCGGCACTGCCTTCGAAGGTACATCGTACCTCGGCG